>NZ_JXMW01000002.1 GCF_002072215.1 Methanobrevibacter arboriphilus JCM 13429 = DSM 1125 | reverse complement strand
TGAATTGGCTTAAAATTTTGTTTATTTTCATGTTTTCTTTTGGAAATATTAATGGAACTATTTTATACTTTAAAATTCCCTCACGATAATTATTAAAACTTATATATCCTTTATCTGCTATTATAATGTCTTTGTTTCTTATTATTCTTCTTTTTCTTAGTTTTTCCATTATTTCAGGGAATAATTCAGAGTCATGCTTAGATCCTTTATGTATTAACATGGTCAATGGTTGTCCAGTGTGATAATCAAGTGCTAAAGTTAATTTAAATCCTATATAAAACCCTTTTGAAGCTGATTTGGCCCAATAAAGCCCTTTTTTCTCGAGAAATTTTTTAGTGTAATTTTGCTTGTTCCAGTTCATATCAACCTGTATATCGGTTCCATCAATTAAAACTGTGCGTTTTCCTCTTTTAATTGGTTTAAATTCCTTATTTAATGTTTTAATCACGAATTCAAGTATTTGATTTTGATTAAATCTTGCCAAAAATTCATATATTTGATTTGATTCTGGAACTTGATTAAATCCTAAAGACTTTCTCAACTCATGGCTTCTTTTAAGCTCACTAACAACGTATGAAATATCTGATGCGAAAAACATACTCATTAAAACTATTTTAAAATTAACAACACCTTTTTTAACAGGTTTAATTCCATTTCGAGTGAATTCCTGATGAATTTTCCTAGAATCGATAATTTTAAATATATTCAACAACAATATCCATTTAGGGTCTTTTTCATCATAAATAATTGGTATTTTCATTTTTATCATCAATAAAACTTTGTTAATACTAATATTTATATTTATCGATTTAAAAGACCCTAAAAAATAAAATAAAACTCATAAAAAATGTACTTTTAAAAACAAAAAATAATCCAACATAAAAATAATGAAAATAAGGCTAATGAAGCCCTCAATTCTAGAAAAAAATCTAGCACCCTAAATAGTTTGATAGAATATTAGAAAACATTGAATTATTATAAATAGTTAAATTTTAATATTTTGGTTTTTTAAACTAAAAATAACTAAAAATAGTATATAAAATTAATATAATTAAAAAATTATTAATTATAAATAATATTATTAATTATAACTATAAAATAAACGATTTAATAATGAAAAATATAATAAATTGATAAAAATAAGAATAAATAAAATCTATAATAAGAATTAAGATGAATATAATCAAGTTATTAAACCTATATATTCATTAACTAACTTATCACCTAAATTTTTTAGCTAGATTTATCAGTTAAACTTATAAGCTAAATTTATTAGCTAAATTTATCTGATGCTTCTTTTAATACTTTAATAATAATATCTAAATCTTCGGGGCTGATTTTTGGGTGAATCGGAAGTGAAATAACTGAATTTGCTGCATTTTCGGTTTCTTCAAGATTATCATTATATCCTAAGTTAATGTAAAGTTCTTGTTTGTAAATAGGTATTGGGTAGTGAATTCCTGTTCCAATTCCATTCTCATTAAGAAAATTGACCCATTCATCCCTATTTCCTGTTTCTATTTTTATAGTATATTGATGATAAACATGTTTTACTCCATTAAGAACTCTTGGAGTAATTATTCCTTCAACATCTTTTAAATTTTCATCAAGGTATTCTGCATTATTAATTCTCTTTTGATTAAATTCATCAATTTTTTTAAGTTGTGCAAGACCAATAGCTGCAGCTATATCTGTCATTCTAAAATTATAGCCTAAAACAGCATGTTCATATCTTTTTGTTTCACCATGGGCTCTAAAGATCCTTGCTTTTTCAGCTAATTCTTTATCATTAGTAGTAATCATTCCTCCTTCACTTGTAGTCATGTTTTTAGTTGGATAAAAACTGAAACAAGCAAGATCTCCTATACTACCGACTTTAGTATCTTTATATATTGACCCATGAGCCTGTGCAGCATCTTCAATAACATATAAATCATGTTTTTTTGCTATTTCATTAATCTTGTCCATATCTGCTGCTTGACCATATAATTGAACTGGCATTATAGCTTTTGTTTTTTCGGTTATTGCATTTTCTATTTTATTAGGGTCAATATTGAATGTTTTTGGGTCTATATCTACAAATACTGGTTTAGCTCCAGTATATAAAATTGAATTTCCAGTAGCTGCAAATGAAAATGGTGTTGTGATTACTTTATCTCCTTCTTTAATTCCACAAGCTAGAAGAGCTACATGTAAAGCTGTTGTTCCTGAACTAGTAGCTATTCCATACTTTGCACCAACAAATTCTGCAAATTTTTCTTCAAATTCAGCTACTTTAGGGCCTTGAGCAATAAACCCTGATTTTAGAACTTTTACAACTTCTTCTATCTCTTCTTCTCCAATAATAGGACTTGCAATGGGAATTTTAATCTCTGACATTAATACACCTTTTATTATATTCAAAAATTATATTTTAGTAACTTTTTTTTATTAACTTTATAATAATTTTATAATAATTTAATAATTGATAATATATATTACAAAAGTATTTATTTTAATCATTATTAATATATCTTAGTAATTAATCTTAGTAATTAATAGTATATCATACTTAATATTATTCGAGATTTAATATTATATTTGAGATAATTATTATATCTGAGATAATTATATTTATATCTGAGATAGTATATTGAGATTAATGTATATCTGAGATAATTATATTTATATCTGGGATAATATATTTGAGATTAATGTATATCTGAGATTAATATTTATAGATTTGATATTTATTTTAGAGTTAATATTTATTATGCATTGAATTTTATTATTACATTGAGTTAATATATAAATTAATACTACAAAAAATAATTAATAATAAAAAAGCAATAATAAAGAGAATTAATAATAAAATTAATAATAAAAAAAATTAAGATTATTATAAAAATATTATAAAAATAAAATATATTATAAAAATAAAATATAAAAATAAATGAAAAAACAAAATAAAAACAAAAAATAAAGTACTAGAAATTTAAGAATATTACAAATTTAAAATATTAAAAATCTAAGAATTCTATAAATTTAAGAATATTACAAAAATTACCTATTGGAACAACACCAAAAAAATAATATAAACTTAGTATTAAATTTATCAGTGTTGAGATTTCAAATCAATTATAGGGGCTTTTTTATGGATAAACAGGAAATTGAAATAATTAATGAAGGATTAGTTGAAATTAGAGTTCCTAAATTTGATAAAGTTTCATCTAGTGCACCTGTTTTTTATAATCCTAAAATGGAATTTAATAGAGATATATCAATACTTGCTTTACAAACATTTCAAGAGGAGATAGAAAGAGAAATAAGTATTTGTGATGTTTTTGGAGGAAGTGGAATAAGAGCTATCCGATATAAAAAAGAAATTGATGAAGTAGGGTTAGTTTCTGTAAATGACATTAGTTCACTTGCTATAGAACAATCAAAACAAAATGCACTTAATAACAATGTTGAGATTGATATTTATCAAAAAGAAGCTAATATAATACTTCGTGAGAATAGAGGAGTGTTTGATGTAGTTGATATTGATCCTTTTGGCACTCCTTCTTATTTTGTTGATTCTGTAGGTTATTCTTTAAAAAAAGATTCACTTCTCTGTATTACAGCTACTGATACTTCTGCATTATGTGGTACTTATAAAGAGCCTTGTATTAGGAAATATAATGCAGTACCTTTTAAAAGTGAATATTGTCATGAGAATGGAATTAGAATTTTAGCAGGGTTCGTTTCTTTAACTCTTGCTAAGTATAAAAAATATATTGAGGATATTAAACTTTCTCACAGTAGTGAACATTATATGAGGTTATATATTAAAATCAATAAAGGATCAAAAGCTACTGATGATTCACTGGCTTGTAATATTGGTTATATTTCTCATTGTAAAAAATGTCTTTATAGAACTGCTGTAAAAGGATTAGCTAACCCAATTCCAGGATTTTGTCCAGTTTGTGGGGAAAAATTAATTTCTGCAGGTCCTTTGTGGATTGGTAAACTTCAAAATCCTGATTTTATTTCTAAAATGATTCAAAAACTGGATGAAGATAATTCTAATAGGAAAAAATTAAACACTGAAGATAATATCTTAAAATTACTTTATAGCTGTTTTGAGGAGTCAAATGCTCCTATTACTTTTTATGATATTCATGTAATTTGTAAAAATCTTAAAATAAGTGCTCCTAAGATAGCTGATATTATGGATGAAATAAAAAAAGAGGGTTATATAGCGGTTAAAACTCATTTTAATCCTATTGGTGTAAAATCAGATATTGGTATTGTAAGATTAAAGGAAATTATTAACTCTTTAGTTTAATAGTATCCTCTTTCTTTTAGTAGTATTATTTTTAGTTTTTATTTTGGTTTTTCATTTATTTTTATTTTTCAATTTCTTTATATAATTTCATTGTCTATATGATTTTTTATTATGTATCTAATGATTAAATCTAAATGTTTTTTCATATTCTCTACTTTTTGTCTAAATAATCCTAAAGTATATTAATAATATTAAACAAATAATTTAATAACAAAAAATAGTATTATTTTTTGTGTATGTGAGGTGAAAATATGGAAATCATTGAACTTTTTAAAGATTCATTAACATATCCAACAAAAGATTGGAATAAATTACTAATATTTGGTGTTTTATTCATAATCGCGGGAATATTTGGTCTTTTACAGGCCTTAGGTATTGCATTAGGTCAGTATATTGCTGCAAACATTTTAGAGATTATATCTGCAATTATTTTCATTATTGTAGGTTTAATAATCTATGGTTATACTTTGAGTATAGTTAGAACAACAGTCAAGGATACAGATGATCCTTTGCCTGATTTTGATTGGGGAAAGAATTTTATCGATGGAATTAAATTAGCTATTTTGCATATAGTATATTATATAATCCCAGTTATTATTACTTTAATTGTAGCTTATGCTACTGGTGCATTTAATTACTTTTATCAATTAGCGATTTTAAGTGCTTCTACTGGATCTATTCAGACTGCACCAGAATCTCTTGTAGCATCTGCTGGTCTTAGTTTTCTTACAGTATTTATAATAGCTGCAATATTATTCATAATATTTGGATTATTGCTTTTAATTGCTAAAGCTGTTTTAGCTGAAACTGAAAGTTTAGGTGCAGCTGCTAACTTTTCCAATGTTTTCAAAAAAATTGGTAAAATTGGATGGGGAACTTATATAATATGGCTTATTCTTTTCGCAATAATTTTGATTGTCATTGGTATTATAACAACTTTAATTAATGCTATTCCATTTATTGGAGCTATAATAGTACTCTTAATTGTAAAATCTTATACTGAGATATTTTCTGCGAGAACTCTGGGCTTAATCTACAATGAATCTAAAGAATAATAAAGAATAATAAAGAATAAATTTTAATTTATTTTTTATATTTTTATTCTACTTTTATTTTTTTTTATTCTAATCTTTATGCTACTTTTGTTTTGTTTTTATTCTACTTTTAGTTTGTTTTTATTCTATTTTCAGTAATATTACTATTTTAACAATTATATTATTTTATTATTTTAACAGTTATTATTATTTTAATAATTATTATTAATTTAAAATAAATTTAATAATATTATTTTAAAACAATAATTTAAAATAGTTTAATATTAATAAACTTAATAAGTATTGTACTTAATAAGTATTGTTTTACTGGTAAGTATTGTTTACTAGTTACGATTTTTACTAGTTAAATATTAAAAATTGATTTTTATAGTTGTAAGTGAGAAAAATGAAGACTATTGAACTTTTTAAAGATTCTTTATCCTATCCAAGTAAAGATGTTGATAAATTATTAACTTTAGGTGTTTTATTTTTCTTTGATGCAATTATATCTCTCTTACCTTCACTCACTACTGCTTTAGGTTATGGGCTTTTAACTCAGATTTTGTATTTTATCTCGAATATTATAGGTATTTTCATTGTTTTAATAGCTGTTGGTTATTTAATATCTATAATTAAAGGTACTATTGATGGAAATGTGGATATTCCTTCAATAAGAATTATAAAAAATCTTTCAGATGGAATTAAAGTATTTATTATTTCTATTGCATATTATTTAATACCTGCAATAGTAGTTCTAATTGTCGCTTATTTAATTGGTGCATATAGTATCATTTCTCAAATATTTGCATCATTTTTTTATTTTGGTATTGAAGCTTCTATTCCAAGTTATTTTATGGTTGAAAACATTCCTAATATTGTTATAATCCCTATAATCGCTACTATTTTGCTTATTATTTCTACATTGTTTTTGGTTATAGCTATTGCAAGGTTTGCTGATTCTGGTAATATTAAAGATGGATTAAATTTTAAGTTAGTATTTTCAGATATTGTAAAAATATCTTGGGGTAAATATATACTTTTATTACTAATATTATTTTTTATTTTACTGTTTATTTTGTTTGTGGGATTTATAATTTCGATTATTCCATTTTTAGGTATGATAATATTATTTTTAGTAATTTTACCATTTATGACAATTTTTTATGGTAGAAGTATAGGTTTAATTTATAAAAAATCTAAAATTAGAAATACTTAGGATTTTTAATATTAAAAGAAGATATAAAATGATTATAAAAGATAATTAAAACAGTAATTAGGATACTAATTAAGATACTAATTAAAATAATAATTAAAATAATAATTATTAATAACTAAGATAATAATTATTAATAAATAAGATAATAATTAGTAATAACTAATATAATAATTAGTAATAAATAAAATAATATTAGTAATATTTAGAATAATAATTAAAAAATAACTATAATAACAGTTTATTTATTAAACATAACAGCTTATTTATTAAACAATTTATTATTAGACTAAATTTATTAGATTATATATTAAATAAATTAGATAAATTATATTAAATAGATTATAACAAATAACTTTATGGTGATAAAATGAACATCTCAGAATTATTTAAAAATTCATTTAAATATCCAACTAAAGATTGGGGAAAAGTATTAATTTTAGGCTTATTAGTAATAGGATTATTTATATTAATGAGTATTGCTGGAATTAGTCTTGTATTTGCTCAAGCCATTCCAATAGCTATAATATTTGTTATAGCATTAATTTTTGCTATAATTGTTGGCTTAATTTATAGTGGATATGGTCTAAGTGTAATAAGAGAAACTATTTTTAATAAAAATGTAGCAATTGATGAGCAAGAAGAATCTTTACCAGAATTTAAGTGGTCTGAAAACATTATTGATGGATTAAAGGTTTTAGTTTTAAACATTGTATATATGATAATACCAGTTATTATTACTTTGATACTTGCTTATGCTTTAGGTGTATTTTCTGAATTTGCAAGCATTAATCAATCTTTAAATATTTATAATCAAACTGGAGCGTATTTACCTAATTCAATTGCTGCAGGATATATGGTTAGTAATGGATATGCAGTCGCTATCGTTAATACTGTAGCAGCTATTTTATCAGTAATATTCTCATTATTTGCATTTATTGCTATGGCAAAATTAGCTGAATCTGGTAAATTAGGCTCAATTATTAAATTTAGAGAAATAAATGATACAATTTCTAGAATTGGCTGGGGAGATTATATAGTCTGGTTCATACTTCTATATATAATTGTAGTTGTTATTTCTTTTATAGCTGCTCTAATTATTTTCATTCCAATAATTGGTTTCATTATTTATTTATTAATAGTTCCATCTTTCTTGACTTTATTCCAATCAAGATCAATTGGTTTGATATATAATGAAGCAGATAATTGAATTAAAAGCTATTAATCTATTATTTATACCTTTTATCAATTATTAAAAATTTTTTATTTTTATTTCTTTATTTCTTTATTTCTTTATTTTTTTCTTTATTTTTTCTTCATTTCCTTACTTTATTTTTTATTTCCTTATTTATTTCATTATTTTTTTCTTTTTAATACTCTTTTTTATAACCAAAAAGATTTTTATAGTATAAAAAAAATAGTATTAATATGCAAATTGTAGCTGATGTTGGCGGGATTCCAGGAAAAGACTGTCGAGGATTCTGTAAATATTGTTATTTTAGGAAAGTAAAATCTATTGAACCTTTAGGATGTTCTAAGTGTTCTCCAGGTAAAGTTGGATGCTCTAATTGTAGTGAAGGTGTTAGTGAAACTAAAAATGAATTCAAAATGCCTTTTTTTGTTGTAAATGAGATTCAGACTACTTTAATGATGACTAATCCTAATGATAGTAATCTTAAGGTCAATATTAGTGGTGGGGGAGATGTCAGCTGTTATCCTCATCTAGAGGAGCTAACTGGAACTTTAAAACAATTTGATATACCTATGCATCTTGGTTATACAAGTGGAAAAGGTATTGATGATGCAGAGATGGCTACTCGATTGATAAATCATGGAGTAGATGAAGTTACATATACATTGTTCGCTTCTAATCCTGAACTTCGAGCAGATTGGATGAAAGATCCTAATCCTGAAGAATCTATTAAAGCAGCAAAAATCTTTGCTGAAAGTACTGATCTTCATGCAGCTACAGTTATTATTCCTGGTGTAAATGATGGAGATATTTTACATCAAACTTGTGAAGATCTTGAAAGTTGGGGTGCAAAAGCTTTGATTCTTATGCGTTTTGCTAATACTACAAATGAAGGCTTAATTTTAGGTAATGAACCTGTTATAAAAGGTATAAACTCCACAAGTATTGATGAGTTTCAAAAGCTTGTAGAAAGTATAAATAAAGAATATAATATTCGAGTTACTGGAACTCCTGTTTCAGATCCAGATACTGGTGCTCCATTCGCACTATCAAAAAATGAAAATGAGGTCTATCTTCAATTTATTCAAGATATAACTGGTGAAGCTACAATTGTAACATCTAAAATAGCTGCACCTTATATTGAAAAAATATTCGATAAATTAGATACTAATGATGTTAATGTTGTTGCAACTAAAAAAGATATTGCTTGCTTAATTACAAAGGATGATTTAGAAGATTTAGATTTATCTGATGTAAAAGATACAGTTATAATTCCGGGCAGATGTTTTGTCCATCAAATTGATGCAGAGAAAATTTTTAGTTCTGATGGTATTGAGAGGGTAGTTGGTAGAGGTCCTGAAAAATTGTCTGTTGATGGAGAAATGAGTGGAACTTTAACTGAAGAAAATGTAATTGAAAAGGAAATTGAATTATTTAGAGATTTAGTTGAGGCTATTAACTTTTTTGGTATGAAAATGAAAAAGACTTGAAGTATCTTTTTTATTTTTAGTATTTGATTGAATTTTTTATACTATTTTTTTAAAATTATTTTTTAAATTATTTTTAAATTATTCTTTAAATTGCTCTTTAAATTACTCTTCAATATTATTCCTTAAAATTATATTTATTATAATAATTATATTATTATAATAAAAAATATATTGAAAAAATATTATAGAATATTATAATAATATATTATAAAATATTATAATAAAATAATAAATAATATCAAAACACCCTTAGTTTTTATCCAATGATTATTATTACTTATTGAAATTATAAAATTTTTATTATTTCATTATCTAATTTAATATTATTTTAATTTTTAAATCATTTTTATATAATATTTACATTATTTTTAATATTTTTTAATATTTTGTCTATTTATATAGTCTTATTTTTCATTATTTTAACATATTTTTATTTAAAATGATTTTAATGGTTTTTTTAATAATCCCTAGTTTAATAATTCTATTTTTACTATTTAAAGTATTTTAATGTCTAATTATTATTTTAAAATCATTTTTATGTTTTTTAAAATTGTTAAAACTCTTTTTTATTCATTTAAAAAAGTATTACTTTCTGTTATAGGATTCTTAAAAAATGCTGGTTTCCTTCTCCTTTATAAGCTTTGCTATTTGCATTCAAAAATAATGTTTATAATATATATTAATCAAATTAAAATTCGTATACCAAATAGCTAGTTATTGCAAAAAACTGCAAATGAGCTTACTCAATACAAACTTAAAAATGACCGTTTGTATTAGAGAGGTATATTAATAACTATATTTAGTTAGGAGGGAAAAAATGGCGAAGTTTGATGATAAAGTCGATTTATACGACGATAGAGGGTCATTAGTTGAATCTGATGTACCTATCGAAGCCTTAAGCCCACTACGGAACCCTGCAATAAAAAGCATCGTTAGTGGTGTAAAAAGGACCGTAGCTGTAAACTTAGAAGGTATTGAAAATTCCTTAAGATCTGCATCTGTCGGTGGAGCAGGATCTAAGATTTTAGGAAGAGAAATGGACCTAGATATTACTGGCAATGCTCAAGCTATTGCATCTGCTTTAAAAGAAATGGTTCAAGTAACTGATGACGATGATACAAATGTAGAGCTTCTTTCTGGTGGAAAGAGGATTTTAGTTCAAATACCAACTGCAAGATTAGAATCTGCTGCTGAATATTCTGTAGCAACCTTATCTACTGCAACTGCATTAGTACAAGCTATTATTAAACAATTTGATATTAGTATGTATGATGCTAACATGGTAAAAGCTGCAATTCTTGGAAGATATCCTCAGTCTGTTGATTACATGGGTTCTAACATTGCAACTATGTTAGATATTCCTCAAAAGCTTGAAGGTCCAGGTTATGCTTTAAGAAATATTATGGCTAACCACGTAGCTGCTGCTACATTAAAAAACACATTACAAGGAACTGCACTTTCCAGTATCTTAGAACAAACTGCTATGTTTGAAATGGGTGATGCTATTGGAGCATTTGAAAGAATGCACTTATTAGGATTAGCTTATCAAGGAATGAACGCAGACAATATTGTTTTAGATTTAGTTAAAGATAGTGCTAAAGAAGGAACTGTTGGTTCTGTTATGAATGATACTGTTGCTAGAGCTACTACTGATAGTGTTGTTAGTGTAGAAAAAGATTTAAATGGTTTCAATGTTTATGAAACTAACGATTTAGCTAAATGGAATGCTTATGCTGCTGCTGGAGCTACTGCTGCAACTATAGTAAATGTAGGTGCTGCTAGAGCTGCTCAGGGTGTACCATCTTCAATTTTGTATTTCAATGACTCTCTTGAATTTGCAACTGGTCTTCCTGGTGTAGATTTCGGTAGAGCTGAAGGGGTAGCTGTAGGATTTTCATTCTTTAGTCACTCTATTTATGGTGGAGGAGGCCCAGGTCTCTTTAACGGTAACCACGTTGTAACCAGACATAGTAAAGGATTCTGTATCCCTTGTGTTGTAGCTGCAATGTGTCTTGACGCAGGTACTCAGCTTTTCTCACCTGAAGCTACTTCTGGATTAATTAAAGAAGTATTCAGTAGTGTTGATGAATTCAGAGAACCATTAAAATATGTAGTGGAAGCAGCTGCAGACATAAAAGGTGACATCTAAAATCTTGCATGTTTTTGTGGTTAATTAATTATAAAATATTTAAATGAATTATTTAAATTCGATATTTATGATTTAGATTCAATATTTAAGATAAATTATTTAGATATACTAAAAGATTAATCATATAATCATACTAATTTAATGGGGATAATTATAAATGGACATAGAAGTATTTCCACATAGAGTTTTAGGAGCAGATACAACTGAAAAGTTGTTGAATGGTATTGAAAGTCTTGATGATGTTAAAAGAACAGTTATTCAAGGACCAAGACTCCCTCCTGAAGACCCTAACGAAGATCCACGATATGTTGATAGAAGAAAAATTACAGTCAATGGTAAAGAACTTGAGCTTAAAGTTAAAACTGGCCGTATTTTTGTTGAAATTTCAAATGAATCCACTATTGATGATATAAGGGAAATATGCAATGAATATCTTCCTTTTGGATTTGATATAAACATTGGAAAATACATCAGAACTCAGAAGACTGTTTCTGATAACATTAAATATGGTGATGCAGACATTCCTGAAGAGTTAATTGGAATGACTGATCAATCAGCTAAGCTCGCAGACAGAGTAACTATCATAAAAAAAGATAAGGATTGAGAATCTTATTTAAAAGGATCTTATTGAAATATTTCATATACTATGATATCAATTAATGATCAATAATAAGGATAAATAATATATAATAAGGATGAATAAGATGATTGGACGTTGTACCCATGTTGTTGATTGTCGTGAAACAATGGGCCTTGGTGAAGGTGGAGGAATAGCTCAAAGAGGAACTTTTGCAGAATGTGGAAGTGATGTTCTTGCAGTAGCTATGTCTCCTGGAAGAAGGCATATCACAAAACCTGTTTGTGAAATAACCTTTGCACTTCGCGAAGCTAATGTTTTAACTAGTACAATGATACTTAATGCTGGTGCAGGTACTCCATCTGATGCTCCAGGTGCAAGTGGGGGATTTGGTTTAACTGATAAAGAAGTTGATCAAATGTCACAATTCAGGTTACTGGTCATTCATCTTGGAGGAGTTAAAAATCATATTATTTACAAGGCGAGGTTAATACTTCGTAATGTCAATTGTCCTTGTGTTATTATTTGTGAATATCCTGTCGATTTTGAAGATTTTGCTAAAATTGGTGTTAAAACCTCTCGTGTCATGCCTGATGAGGCTAATGAAGGAGTTAAAACTAAGGGTAAAATTCTTGATATTGTTAGTGGTGTTATTAGGGGAGAAACATGTTCCCAAGAAAAATTAGATGAGATTATTAGAAAAGTTAAGTTAGCATTAGGAGGTGCATGATTTATGGCACAATATTATCCAGGAACTTCTCAGGTAGCTCAAAATAGAAGAAATTTTTCTGACCCTGATTATGAGTTAGAAAAACTAAGAGAAATATCTGATGAAGGCGTAGTAAAAGTATTAGGTCACAGAGCTCCAGGTGAAGAATATAAAAGTGTTCACCCACCATTAGATGAAATGGATGAGCCTGAGGACATTATTAGAGAATTAGTAGAACCAATCGATGGTGCAAAAGCTGGGGACAGAGTTAGATATATTCAATTTGTAGACTCAATGTATTTTGCTCCTGCTCAACCTTATTTAAGATCTAGATCTTACTTAAACAGATACAGAGGAGTAGATGCAGGTACTTTGTCTGGAAGACAAATTATCGAAGCAAGAGAAAGAGATCTCGAAAAAATATCAAAAGAATTATTAGAAACCGAATACTTTGATCCAGCAAGATCTGGAATCAGAGGTAAATCTGTTCATGGTCACTCTTTAAGACTCGATGAAGATGGTGTAATGTTTGATATGTTAAGAAGACAATTATTAAACAAAGAAACTGGAAAAATCGAAATGGTAAAGGACCAAATTGGTAAAGAACTTGATGAACCTGTTGTACTCGGTGAGCCATTAGATGAAGAAACTTTAATGAAGAAGACCACTATTTACAGAGTAGATGGTGAAGCTTATAAGGACGATAAAGACGCTGTAGAAATATTACAAAGAATACACGTCTCAAGATCCGAAGGTGGATTCTGTCCAGAATAAGGAGAGGAGATTAATATGGCTGATAAAAAGTTTATCGAAGCATTAAATAAAAAATTCAAAGAAGATCCTGAAGAAAAAACCACTACTTTTTATAATTTAGGTGGATGGAAACAATCTGAAAGGAAAACTGAATTTGCTAACGCAGGTAAAGAAATTGCCGAAAAAAGAGGTATTCCTCAATATAACCCAGATGTAGGTTCTCCATTAGGACAAAGAGCATTAATGCCTTACCAAGTATCTACAACTGACACTTATGTTGAAGGGGATGATTTCCATTTTGTCAATAATGCTGCTATCCAACAAATGTGGGATGACATCAGAAGAACTGTTATTGTAGGATTAAATACTGCACATAATGTTCTTGAAAAAAGATTAGGTATGGAAGTTACTCCTGAAACAATTACTGAATATTTAGAGACTGTTAACCACGCTATGCCTGGTGCTGCTGTTGTACAAGAGCACATGGTTGAAACTAACCCATCACTCGTAGCTGACAGTTATGTAAAAGTATTCACTGGTGATGATGAATTAGCTGATGAAATTGACAGTGCATTTGTTTTAGACATTAACAAAGAGTTCCCAGAAGACCAAGCTGAAGCTTTAAAAGCTGAAGTTGGTGATAAAGTATGGCAAGCTGTAAGAATTCCAACTATTGTTGGAAGAGTTTGTGATGGTGGTACTACCTCCAGATGGTCTGCTATGCAAATTGGTATGTCAATGATTTCTGCTTATAATCAATGTGCTGGTGAAGGAGCTACTGGTGACTTCGCTTACGCATCTAAACATGCAGAAGTTATACATATGGGTACTTACTTACCAGTTAGAAGAGCAAGAGCAGAAAATGAACCTGGTGGAATTGCATTTGGTTTCTTAGCTGATATGGTTCAATCTACAAGAGTTAACCCTGAAGATCCAGTTAGATCTGCTTTAGATGTAGTAGCTGCTGGAGCTGCTTTATACGACCAAATTTGGTTAGGTTCTTACATGTCTGGTGGTGTTGGATTTACCCAATACGCATCTGCAGCTTACACTGACAATATTCTTGACGATTTCTTATATTATGGTAAAGAATATGTCGAAGACAAATTTGGAATATGTGAAGCTCCAAACAACATGGACACTGTTCTTGATGTAGGTTCTGAAGTAACTTTCTATGGATTAGAACAATACGAAGAATATCCTGCATTACTTGAAACCCAATTCGGTGGTTCTCAAAGAGCATCTGTTGTTTCAGCCGCTGCTGGTTGTGCAACAGCTTTCGCTACTGGAAATTCCCAAACTGGTTTAAGCGCATGGTATTTATCTATGTACTTACACAAAGAACAACACTCTAGATTAGGATTCTATGGTTACGATTTACAAGATCAATGTGGTGCATCCAACGTATTCTCTATAAGAAATGACGAAGGATTACCAGTTGAAATGAGAGGGCCAAACTATCCTAACTATGCAATGAATGTAGGACACCAAGGTGAATACGCAGGTATTTCTCAAGCTCCTCATTCAGCTCGTGGAGATGCATTTGCATTTAACCCATTGGTTAAAATTGCATTTGCTGATCAAAACTTAAGTTTCGACTTCTCCCAACCTCGTGCTGAAATTGCAAAAGGTGCATTAAGAGAATTTATGCCAGATGGTGAAAGATCTCTAATTATACCGGCTAAATAGGTGTTTTAACACCTATTATTTTTTATTTTTTTGTTAGTTGTTTAATTCATGATTTGAGAGAGTTAAGACATTAATTATCATTATTATCATTATTGTTTCATAAAATTGAAAAATTTAAAACTTATAAAATTAATCATAGTAAATTTTAATCTTAGTAAATTAATAATAATAGACAACTATTAACTAATAAAAAATATATATTTATTAAATAATCAATTTAATAAAAACTAAGGAGGAAAAGAAAATATGGACCCTATAACATTA
This sequence comes from Methanobrevibacter arboriphilus JCM 13429 = DSM 1125, assembly GCF_002072215.1. NCBI lineage: Archaea > Methanobacteriati > Methanobacteriota > Methanobacteria > Methanobacteriales > Methanobacteriaceae > Methanobrevibacter > Methanobrevibacter arboriphilus. The sequence goes on along the minus strand of NZ_JXMW01000002.1, from coordinate 53,775 downwards.
GGTGTTGTTGCATTGATGGGTGCAGCTGCAACTATAGCTGGAACTTCTGAAGATTTAGAATCTGATGTTGGTTCCATGAGTAATCCAAACTCACAAGTTCAGCTAGCTCCTCAAATGGGACATTTACACCGATTTATTAATAAGGCTATTTCTGGTGAACCAGTTGCATATGGTGCTTGGTGTGGTATCGCAGGTTCTATAGCATTTGTTTTGATTTCACCAATGTTTAACTTTAATTTAATGCCTATTGTAGGAATTGCTATTGGTGCGACTATTGCTGCTTTAGTACATGTTGTATACTCAGTAACAGCGCATATGGGACGGATTGTAAGTCAATCTCAGTTTGAGCAGCCTTTATTTATGGATGCTTTAACCCAAGCTTTAGGACCTATTGCAGGTCATGGTTTTATAACTACCTTTTGTATTGTAAGTATATCCTACTTAATGACTATACCTCTTAATGGAACTCCATTACACGTTTTCCCATTACCGCTTCTCGCTGTTTTATGGGGAATAACTATTGGTGCTATTGGTTCTTCTACTGGGGATGTTGCTTATGGTGCAGAAAGAGAATACCAACAATATCCGTTTGGTGGAGGTATTCCTGTAGCTATTCATGGTGATATAGTAACTAAGTCTGAGCTCGGTGCAAGGAATTCTATTGATACTGTTAACTTTTGTGCGAAATTTGGTGGACCATTAACTGGTTTTTGTTTTGGTACTATTGTATTTTTAAGTTTCTGGATAACCGTAGTATTTGGGTTAGTCGGAGGATTAATTGCAGGTTTGATTATAGTTATTCTTCTTATCATTATGAATGAAAGACTTGAAAACTTTGCCAGAACTAGGTATGGACCATATAAGGAAGATTAAGGAGGTTTCATTTATGGATCCAATAAGTTTAATATTATTTATAACAGTTGGAGGAATCCTCATTGGTGGGGGTGTACACTTCATACCAGTAGGAGGAGCTCCTGCAGCTATGGCAACAGCTACTGGTGTAGGAACTGGTACAGCAATGCTCGCAGCAGGTGCTGGGTTAACTGGTTTAATCACTGCAGCAGCTATGACTGGTCAGCCATGGTATATCATTGCAATTGCTGGTGCAGTAGGTGCAATGATGATGATTGGAATAACTATGTTAATTGCAAACATAATTTATATTTTCGGTGTTGGTGTTGTACCTTCTTCTGCTAAAGTTGAAGTTGACCCAATAACTGGTAGAAATCAAGAAAAATATGTTACTTCTGGTACTGAAGGACATGGTATTCCTACTGTTTGTTTTGTAAGTGGTATCATCGGGGGTTTACTCGGTGGTGCTGGTGGTGGACTTGTTTACTATGGTATTAATATTGCAATGACTGAAGGAAGTTTTGTAACTGATCCTGCTATAACTGCAGGTTTAGCTGCTATTCTTGCAGTTGGTGTATTCTTTATAAATTCAGTAATTGCTTCTTATAATATTGGTGGTACTATTGAAGGTTTCCACGACCCTAAATTTAAAAGAATTGGCACTGGTATACTTGCTTGTGCTATTGCTTCTATTATAATGAGTGTATTTGCTATTGTTTTAACTGGGGGTGTTGCATAATGTCAGCAGCTGGTGGAGGACCATCTGGTGGTGCAATTGGTCCTGAAAAATTGCTTATTTTAGGAATAGTTGGAGGCCTTGTTGGAATTTATTTAGTTCAATTTAATCCAGTTTTTGGCCCTGTTTTAGCAGCTCTTGGTGGAGTTTGTGCTATAGTATGGGGTGCAGATGCTATTCGTAGAGTTGCAAGTTACGGTTTAGGTACTGGTGTACCTTCTATCGGATATATGTCTCTTTCAATAGGTATTATCGGTGCTTTAGCTGGTATTGCTTTAGTGTCTCTTTCTTTTGTTAGTGGACTTGGAATTTTAGGACCAATCATTGCTTTAATTCTTTCAATGGTTTTAGGTCTTATTATTGGTGTAATAGCAAAGAAGATTGTTGGAATGAAAATACCAGTACTTGAAAGATGTACTGCTGAAATTTCAGGTGCTGCTGGTTTGTCTGTTTTAGCATTCTCTGCAACTCTTGCAGGAACCTATAATATTGATGGAATTCTTACTTCTGTTGTAGCTCCTGGATTTATTGCTTTATTCTTTATAATGAATACTATGGCTATACAACATCCATTTAATGCATGTTTAGGTCCTAATGAGAATCAAATTAGAACTCTTAAATTAGCTGCATCTACAGCATTTTTAGCTATGTTTATTACTGGAATTTTAACTATTATTAACCCTGTTCCTAATATGTGGATGGGAATTCCTGTATGGGTAGCTGTAATTATTGTTGCTGCAATTGGTTGGATAATATCTATCAGAGCATACATTAAAGCATCATTCAATGAAGCTGCATCTGTCAAATGGTCTGGATTATGGCCTAAAGTTGAAGAACAATAGGGGGAGAAAATATGGAAATGTTACCTTTAATTAAAATTGTTCCTGAGTACAGCTTAACTCTCGATCCCTCTACTGGGATAGTTGGGGCTGCTTTAGGAAGAGAAGTTTTAGTACTCTCTATGGATGATATAAACAATGAAATAACTGATTTAGAGGCTGCAGCAGACGATTTAATGAATTCACTAGATCCAAATACTGTTTCTCGAGGATCCTATCCTGGAAGAGAAGGTGCCTATGCTACTGCAGGTATGCTTACAAACATGGTGTATGGATTCTTAATAGCATTATTTGTTTTAATAGCTGCAATTCCTCTACTCGTTAATCTGGGGGTTTTATAATGGTAGATAAAAAATCACCTGCAGAAGGATGGCCAATAATCAATGGAGATTATATTGCTGGAGACCCTGAAAGTCCTGTTGCTGTTACAACTTTAGGTTCTCACAATGAAGATGTTCCTGCTAACGCTGGTGCAGCTATTGCTGGACCTTGTAAAACAGAGAATCTCGGTATTGAAAAAGTTGTAGCTAATATAATATCAAACCCTAACATTAGATTTTTAATATTATGTGGGTCTGAAGTTCAAGGGCATATTACTGGTCAAAGTTTTGAAGCATTGCATCAAAATGGTGTAGACCCAGAGAAAAGAAGTATAATGGGTGCTACTGGAGCTATTCCTTATGTTGAAAACATTCCTGATGAGGGAATTGAAAGATTCCAATCTCAACTTGAAATTGTCAACATGATTGATGTGGAAGATGCTGGTGCAATTGAAGCTAAAGTTAAAGAATGTATTGAAAAAGATCCTGGTGCTTTCGAAGAGGATGCTTATGTAATTTCTCTTGATGATAGTGGAGATGAAGAGGATGAGGGTGAAGAAGTTCGCCCAGTTGCTCCTGAAACTGCTTTAATTGAGGCAAGGATGAGAAATATTCAAACTCAAATTAAAATGATTGGTGCTGTACAAAGAAATTTTGCTGGTAATTATTCTGGTAAAGTTCAAGGTATTATGATAGGACTAATCTTTACTTTGGTAGTTGGATGTTTATTCCTAGGATTTATATAAGGAGGTTTAATTATGGTTAAGTTATCTAACAAACCAAACGTCCGTGGTATTAAAAATGTATCTGAAGATATACAATACAGATCTCAATTAATTGGAAGAGAAGGAAGATTATTCGCAGGATTAATTTCAACAAGATTTACTGGGATTGGCTTGGGAATAGCTATTGCTTTTTTATTAGTCGTAGTAATCCCATATATAGCGAATTTGTTCTAAGAGGTGTTATGAATGTCTGAAGAAAATACAATACCTCGAGTACTTGTCTCTGCTGATGATTATAATAAATCTAATGAGAAGTTAGATGAAATTGAAGAAAAAGTTGAGTTTACTCTTGGTGAATACTACCAAAGATTAGGTCAACAAACTGGTAGAGATGTTGGTATTTTATATGGTATAATAATAGGTCTTATAATAATGGTTGTAGTTATAAAATATAATCTTTTACCATTACTATTAGGCGCATTACTCTAAGGATGGAGGATTATAAATGTTTAGGTTTGATAAAGAACAAGAAGTATTGGATATAGCTGGTGTCAATATTGGAGGCCAGCCAGGAGAATATCCTACTGTTTTAGCAGGTACCATCTTTTATGGTGGACACAATATTATTAGTGATGAAAAAGCAGGTGTCTTTGATAAAGATGCTGCAGAAGAAAGAATTAAAACTATGGAAGAAATGATGGATGTCACTGGAAATCCTTGTTTAGTACAAGTTTTCGGACAAACTGAAGAGGCTTTAGTTAAGTACTTAGAGTTTGTCGGAGACATTTCTGACTCTCCTTTCCTTATAGATTCTACTTCTGGTGAAGCAAGAATGGCTGGAGCAAAATATGCTACTGAAGCTGGATTATCTGAAAGAGCTATTTACAATTCAATCAATATGGCTGCAGAAGCTGAAGAGATTGAAGCTGTAAAAGAATCTGATATTTCTGCTTCTATTGTATTAGGTTTTAACCCAATGAATGCTACTGTTGAAGGTAAAATTGGTATTTGGGAAGATGGTGATGGTACTATCGATCAAGGTTTATTAGAAATGTCTGAATCCTGTGGGATTACTAAACCTTTAATGGATACTGCTGTTACTCCTCTTGGTCAAGGTGCTGGAGTTGCTGCAAGAACTTCTTTTGCTGTAAAAAGTAAATGGGGATTACCTGTAGGTTCTGGTATTCACAATGTGCCTTCTGCATGGGATTGGTTAAGAGAATACAAAAAAGAACATAAAGAAGCATGGCCTGTTTGTGATATTGGTTCTAACATTGTTCAGCAAATGGTAGGTGGAGACTTTGTTCTCTTTGGTCCTATTGAAAATGCTAAGATTGCTTTCCCTGCATGTGCAATGGCTGACATATTTATAGCTGAAGCTGCTAAAGATATGGGAACTGAACCTGTAGAAAACCATCCAATAAACAAAATGTTATAAGAATAGTCTATTTATAGTTTATTCTTTAACAAAACAATATATAGGGTTAGATGATTATCATCTAATCTATTTTTTCTTTTTTTATTATTTTTAGTTTTAATAACCTTTTATTTTATAATAATTTTATTTTATAATATTTTTTATTTTTAATATCTTTTTATAAAATTTCTTTATATAACTTTAATATTATTTTATAATTGACTTTTTTTACACTTTCAATAACTTTATATGGTTGAAGATGTATATTGATTGTATTTAGGGTTAAATATATGAGGATGTTCTGATATTTATTTGTTTTTAATGTATATGGGGAAAATTGGATGTTTGAGATTATATTGATGTGTATTTTGCTTGTGGTGTCTTTATTAATTGTTATAAAGGCAGCAGACTTGTTTGTAGATCACATTGTTGAGATAGGGACTGCTTTGGGTGTTTCTCAGATTCTTCTTGGTGTGACTGCTGCTGCAATTGGAACTTCTCTTCCAGAGTTTGGATCTGCACTAATTGCTTCTTTAGGAGGTAATGGTGATATGGGTGTAGGTGTTGTTATAGGTTCTAATATATGGAATGTTGCTGGAATTCTTGGTATAACTGCTACTGTTACTGGTTTAGTACAGGCTGATAAAAAATCTATTAATCGGGATGGACTTATGGCTATAGTAACTGGGCTTGTATTGTTAGCCTTTATGTTGTTTGGATACTTTACTGGTCAACTTTTCATATCTGGTTTTGGTTCTGTAGTGATGATTATTTTTTATATTTATTATATGAGAATTCTTGTAAAGGATCAAGAAAAAGCTCAAAAATATAAGGTTAAAAAATTACCTAATAGTGAAGAAGATATTATAAAGTCTAAAGGTATTGAAAAGATTGATGATATTTCTAATAAAACTTTAAAAAAGAGAAAATCAATTAAGAAAAAAAGCATTTTATTTACAATATTAGGTATTATTGGTTTAGCTATAGGTTGTCAATTGTTAATTACAAGCGCTAGTTCTCTAGCATCTACTTTTGGAATACCTCCTGCTATTATGGGTTTGTTCACTCTGTCTATTGGTACTAGTATTCCTGAATTGGTTGTTACTTTGTCTTCTGCTATTAAAGGATTGCATGATTTGTCTATGGGAACTGTTTTTGGAAGTGTAACTTTTAATATTCTAATTGGTATAGGTATTCCTGCATTATTAGTAGCTATTCCAATTGATTATTTATCTCTTTATTTTGATGCTCCAGTAATGATAGGTGTGACTGCTGGAACATTACTTTTGATGAAGTTTAATGGGAATAAATTAAATAGACTTTCTGGTATTGTTCTCATGATAGTTTATGTATTATATGCTTTTTTAAGAATATTTGTGTTAGGTTAGGAAATTAGAAATAAATGGAGAATTTGTATGTATAGTAAAGTTTTAGTTCCAATAATGGGTAATTATACTAAAGAATTAGTAGATAGTACCCTTGATTTAATTGGGGATAGGGAAGTTGAGATTATAGGTTTATATGTTGTTGATGATTCTGTTCCTTTTTTAACTCCTAAAAAAATAAAGGAAGCTATGGTTGTTGAGCTCAATTCCAAAGGAAAAATATTTTTAGAGGAATTTGAACAGTTATTGGATTTGGATAATAATAAAAATATATCTATTATAAAAAAATTATCTAAAGGTAAACCTGCAGAGGTAATTGTTAAAGCAGCTGAAGATAATTGTGTTGATGTTATTGTTATGGGTACTGGAAAGAGTATAGTTGATAAACATCTTTTAGGAAGTGTTTCTGAGGAAGTTGTCCATTTTGCCCCATGTACAATACATTTAGTAAGAACAATTGAAAATGATAGTTGTAAATTGGATTAATATCTAATTTATCATTTAATTTATTATTTAATTTATTTTTAATTTTAAATTATAATTTAAAATTATAGTTTGTAGTTTTTATTTTTCTTTTTTATTTTTAGCTTTTATTTTATAACTTTTAATAATTCTTAATATTTTAATAATTCTTAAAAAATTTTAAAAATCTTTATAAACTTTACTTTTAATATATAAAAATAGTATATATTTATATTATTAATTTAATTATTATATTAATAATCATTAATTATTAATTTAATTTAAATGCTTTTGAGTGGGCATTATAAAATAAAAGGATGTTTTGAGGGAAAAATATATGTCTTTTATAAGTAAAATTTTTGGTTTAGGTTCTAAACCTGTAATAGCTAAAAGTAAATTTAAAAAATTTGAATCTTTAAAATCATCTCCTTTTTCAGCTAAAACTGCAGGGTCTGGTTATAAAATGAGGCCTGATGAATATTATATCACAGCCTCTGTTGAACTTGGGAATACAACTACAAAGTGTATCATTTGTGCAACTAATTTAAATACAAGTGAAAGCTATCTTTTAAGTAAAGTTGTTAATATGACAAGAGATATTAGACCACCAAAACCAAAAGAAGAAGTTTTTGGTAAAACTGTGTGGGGTATTGAACTTTCAAAAGAATCTGTATCTGAGCTAGTTCGTGATACTGTTATTGAAGCTGCAAAGGAAGCTCATATTGATATTGAAAATGATTTAGATTTTGTAGTCCGTTCAACTGGTGTAACAGCAGGTTTTGCAACTCCTGAAGAGAGTGGAAAACTTATAATTGCTCTAGCTAATGGATGTTTAGATGCAGGGGTTGCTCCAAGAAAAATGGCTCCAGCTATGTCTATTGATAATTTTCCAGATAGATTAAAAGATTATACTCTTCTTGATAAAGTAATGTTTGACGGTGCTGTTGTTAGTGTTCTTCCACCTAAAGGAGAAGAAGTTGTGTCTAATGAAATGGAAGGTGAACTTGTTACAGCTGGTATAAAACTTGGAGCTAAATGGACGAAGGTTGATTATAGAAATCCTTGTGTTTCTATTGATTTTGGATCAACCTTAGCTGGTAGGGTAGTTAATGATGATGAACCTTATGCACATACTGTTGGGAATTTTTTAGGTCTTGCAGGAGTTATAGCTGATTCACTTGTTCGTGGAACTGATAAGGTGGATAAGAAGGGTGGAGCTGCAATTGATTTATATTCTAAAGATATACTTAAAAAAGCTGATTGGAAACGTGCTAAAGTTAATGCAGAAAAAGTTCATGAAATTATTGATATTAGAAAGGTTCCAATGGATAGGAATAGGTTTGGAACTGTTCCTGTTAAACCAGAAGCTGCTCAAAAGGCAGGGACTTGTTTGATTGGTTGTGATGTTGGTGAAAATGGTGATAGAATTCCTGATTTAATCTCATTAGGAGAAGAACTTTATAAAAATGATGGTTTACCTACATTGTTTGCTACTATGGATCATGTAAGTGCAATTATTGTTAAAAGGCTTTTGGATGTTGCATTTGATGAAAATATTATAATTCCTGGATCTGCTTTGGGAATAACTGGTAGAGCAGGGATTACTGGTAAGAAACCTGAATTAATACTTGAATATACTAAAGACAACTTTAAGGATTGTGTGTTTGTTTCAGATGGTCTAGCTTTAGGTTCTGCTATAATGGCTAGATGTATGAATTCAATGGGAACTATGAACGTTCCTGTTGGTGGAAAACAAGGAAGGCCATGTATTTTAGCAGCTAGAAAGAAATTACAAGAAAAAAAATAGATATTTCTTTAATAATTCACTTATTATTTTATTTAGGAGATACACATGATAATAGCTGTTTTGATGGCTGGAGGTAAGGGAAAAAGGATGAATATAAACACTGAAAAACCTCTCTTTAAACTTTTTGATAAGTATCTGATTGATCATGTTTTAGATAATTTAAAAGAATCTAAATATATTGATAAGATTTTTATAGCTGTAAGCCCTCATACTCCTGAAACTAAAAAATATATCTCTAAAAAGTTTTTTAATTCTGAAAAATTTTTTAATTCTGAAAAGTTTTTTAATTATTTAGAAACTCCTGGAAATGGTTATGTTGAAGATCTATCATTTATATTATCTCATTTTGAAAAAAAATCTTCTGATGACATATTATTATTTATAAATACTGATCTACCTTTTGTTTCTACAAATATTATTGATTATATTCTAGAAAAGTATATGGAAAATGATGTTGATGCAATGTCTGTTTTGGTTCCTATTTCAATTTTTGAGGAGTATGGAATTAAACCTTCTTTAGTATTTGATAATTTAGTTCCTTCTGGTTTAAATATCTTATTAAGTAGAAATGAAGTACAAAATGAGGAAAAATTAATTATTCCTCAAATTGAGTTAGCTCTAAATATAAACACTACTGATGATGCTAAATTAGCTTACTTATTATCTGAAAGTAATCAAATACATGATGTATAGTTAATAAAATAATTAATAGATAACATATAAGAATACATAATAAATATATAAAACTATTTCTAAAACAAAAAATAAAAATATGACTAAAACTTTTAAAAACAAATCTAAATATGATAGTTACGTTGGATATAATCTAAAAAATAAAAACAATAAATAAAATCACTAACACATTTTACCTTACACTAACAAAAAAAAGATATAAAATAAATATAAAAATATTAAAAAATAGTTTTACACTTTAAAAAACATTTCTTGCAGCTACAAGACTAAAAATTTCAATTGTAAAAAATAATATATCTCGGAAAAAATACTAAGCCTATCAAATTTATGTATAGAATTAATTTTAGTTTTATTAAGTAATAGGTTTTAAACAATCACATAATGTATAATCAGAATTAACAAAAATTAAATTTCGAATTTTATGCCCTAAATCATGAGCATCTAAACAAATCTGCCAATCAGGAGGATGAATATTATTATTTATTAAAATTGTTTTAATATTGTCATAATTAGATGTATATTCATTTATTAATTTTCCAATAACTTGCTCACATTCATCTTTAACAATTTCTGACCAATAAGGCGATCAATTTTTAGAGAATATATCCTCTGATTTATTGTACTAAGGATTCCATTTAAAAATGTACCCTATACATACATTAGTATCAAAGAAAAATGTCATGATATTTACCTTTTTTAGGATTCATAGCATCATAATCATATGCTACTAATTTTTGTTTTTTATAATCATATCTATGTTTCCAATAATTAGTATTAATTTAATATATTTCATAGTTATCACATTTTTTTAAATAATGACTTTTTTCTAAATTATTATTTCCATGTTTTTTTTATAAGTATTGTAATATTTAGTATAAAACTCATATAATAAAACCCATATAATGAAATCTAAATTATAATAAGACCTATAAACTATATAAACTATAGAGAACATAATAAGTTTATGGTGAAATAATGGAAAATAAAAACATCCCTAAAAAAGAAGAGAAACTATGGAGTGAAGTTAAAGGATATCAGGTAGCTACTAATAATGCTCGTATTCTTGGTTCTCTCGATGAACTTGTCATTAATGAAAAAAGTGGTAAAATTGTGGATATAGCAATTAAAGTTGAACAAGGTAGAAACATTCATGTTAAAGGCTCTAAAAGAAATGGAGATTTATTATTAGTTCCTTTTGCTAAAGTTGAAAAAGTAGGGGAATTTATAATAGTTACAGAATAGTGTTTAATTTTAAATTTTTTACATTTTTAAATTCTTTATATTCTTTTTTTAAATTCTTAGTATGATTATATAATTATAACTTACAATTTATTAGTTATTATAGTTATAACTTATTAGTTATTAATTATAATTAGCTATTCAGACTATTATTTACTTCTTCAAGAAAGTTTAATAATTCATCTGTATTTTTATTATTATTTAATCAGAAAATTAAACCAGATGCCTATAAAGAAATTAAAAAATTATTCCCTTATAATGAAAATGAAAAACATAAAGTAGTTGAATGGGCAGATAAACATGAAAAAATGTTTGTTGGTCCAAAAGATAATAAATATGGGGAAGAATCAAACTTTATTAGAAAAAAACTTCCTGGCTGGTATAAATATCATACTAATCGTGAAATTTCTGGAGATTTAGAGCTTATTATTCATGCCAAGGCTTATAATCTTGTTTTAGTTACTTTAGAAGGTTGGAATTGTGATAAAAGCAAACAAAAATCTCTTAAAATACCTAATGTGTGTAGATTATTAGGGGCTTATTGTAGGAATGGAAAAGAAAGTACATTTGAAATAAACCCTGTTACAGGTCCTTTCCAGTGTATTGATTTTACTGAACTGTTTAGGAGAGAACAACTATATAAATAATAATAACACTCAAAAAAACAGATAGACTTTGAAGGGTTTTAAACCCTTAAACTTAAAATTAGTACTATTTTTTTATGAATTTACTTTTTTCAATAGCTATATATTGTTATAACTTTGTTCTTTTTTAATAGTTTGATTGTTTCAGATTATGAATTTACATTAGCTAATAAAAAATTTCTAAGATTTTTTTATATTTGGGGTTTGGTTTATTTTTTAGGTAAAATTAATTAAATAGGATTTATTTTTAGTTTAAGTCCTTATTTTTCCTTTAATAAGGGGGGGGGGGGGGTGAAGGTTGTTTTTTTCTATTTTCATCGAACTGCTCTGGATTTTTTGTTTAGGGGTTAAATTTATATACTATAAATAATTATAATTACACTAATAGTATAAAAAGTGAGTGTTCTTTATATTTTTTAAATAAAATTTCATAATTTAATAATTTAATAATTTAATAAATTTCATAAATTTTATTAAATATTTAAAAAGTGAGCATTTGCTTATAAGATTTTCACTTTATAATCCAATTAATAATAATTAGTAATAATCGATTGAAATAAGGAAAATAAGGATGTATATGATGAATTTAATGATAAATAGTAAGCTTGTTGGTAACTCTAATTTTAAGTCAAATAAATTTATTATAAAGCTAATTAAGTTTAGTTTCTTGGTTTTATTAGTATTTTTAGCTGGATTCATGTTTGTTAGTAGTGTTTCTGCTGCTGATGTTGATTCTAATGTCACTGTGCCTAGCTTTTATGATGATCGTGTTAATGAAATTAGTGGTGTTGTTTTTAATACAACGGATAATACTACTATTTCTGGTGCTAACGTTAGTGTTAATGTGCATTCTGCTCAAAGGGGTGATTTTGGTACTAATACAACTACTACTGATGATAGTGGAAAATGGATTGTAGGCTTTTTTGTTCCTAAGTATGACTATGGTGATCTTGATATTTCTATAAATGTTACTTATGATGGTAGTACTTATAATATTGGTAAATCAGGTACGTGTTATATTGCCTCTGCTCAGACTATTGTTTTAAATAATGGAGATGATCTTCAAGCAAAATTAACTGAGATAGATGGAACTACCGATGGAGTTTATCGTAGAAATACTGTGACTGTTATCTTAAATTCTGGTTTTTATGATTTTAATGATAGCTATATTCATATTAATTCTGGTAAGTATAGTAACTCTTATGTTGCTAATGCTTCTGATGTCATTTTAAATATGAGTACTAATATTCGAGCTATCCACTATGTAGGTGGTTCCCCTAGTACGATTTTTACAGGTGTTATTATATATGGTAATAACTATAAACTTGGTTTCGATGGTACTTATTCTGGTCCTACTCCCTATTTTAGTTTTACTAACTGTACTGTGTATAATATTTCTAATCTCGGAATACCTGCTAGGAATGGAGGTACTAATTATTTAATTAATTGTAGTTTTTATAATACTGTTATCACAACACCTCTTGTTTTTATGTATCAGGATTCTACTGGTTATATTAGTGTTGATAATTCAGTATTTAATAATTCTCAGTTTAGTGTGTCTTATTTGAAAGGTATAACTGTTACTAATTCTAATCTTTCTAATGTTAATACTTTATTTAATGTTGCAAGAAATGCTTTTGGTTCTGGTTTAATAGTTTCTTTTACTTTGACTCTTACTAATTGTTCTTTTAATGATATTGGGACTTTTACAATTGTTAATGGAGCTAAATTGGGTCGTCTTGTTCCTTATTTTACTAATTTGACTTTTTCCAATGTGACTAATGGTATGGTTTTTATAAAAACTAATAATGATAATAGCTTTGTTATTAATTCTACATCAGGTTATAGTTATTTTGGTAATAATGTTAGTGGTATTTGGAATGTTTATGTTTTTAATCGTGATGTTAATCTTACTATTAGTAATGTTTCTTCTTATGATGGTGTTCTTGTTGTTCTTAATGCCAGTAATATCATGATTATAGATAGCTATTTTGTGAATAATTATAGGGCTATACTAGTTGAAAGTGGATGTACTATAGGTAGTATTGTGAATTCATCATTCATTAATAATGGAGCTAGTAATGTTAGTGTTGATAGTACTGATGGTGGTGATGGTAGAGCTATTTATTTTAATAGTAGTGTTAATAATGGCTTTAGTATAATTGGTTGTAATTTTATTAATACTACTACTACTACTGGTTCTAGTGGTGGTGCAATCTATTTCAATAAAGATTTACTTGGTAATTTTAGTATAAATAGTTCTAATTTTATTAATAATAGTGCTATTACTGGTGGTGCAATTGCTTTTGTTGGAAGTGTTATTACTGTTAATATTAATGGTTCTGCTTTCATTAATAATACAGCTACTATTGGTGGTGCAATCTACTTTAATAGTAGTAATGTTACTTTGATTTATAATCGTTTTTATAATAATAATGCTACTACTGGTACAGCTATTTATTATACTGGTTCTGGTAACTTAAATGCTAATCTTAACTGGTGGGGTAATATAACTTCTCCTTCTGATTATATTTATGTAAATGGTAGTGAGGGTATTCTTATTCTTGATAACTATGTTATTGTAGGTATTGTTTATCAGCCTTTTGGTAATTTTTATTATAATATTAGCTTAAATGATTCTTCTGATTTTAATCCAGCTTTACTTCCTTACTTTGAATTATTGCAATCTAATGACATTGAAAATATAAGTTATGATGCTCGTGTAAACAGGGCTACTCGTTCATCTCCATTTGAGGATCAAACTTTTAGTGTTGATGATTATGTTTATACTTATGATAGTGTAATTTCTTATAGTGATTTGTATGTGAATTCTTCAAGTACTGATCTTAATCCAGATGGTAGTAGCTGGGAAAAGGCATTTTCAAATCTTTCAGATGCATTAGATCTTGTATTTGTTGGTAATTTAACTAATGTGACAATTCATATAGCTGGAGCAGATGGTGGGGCTGTTAATTATACTGGATTGGGTAATACTGGTTTAACTTTAAATGATAGCTTTGATGGCATTATTATTATTGGTGAGTTTGGAAATCCAGTGTTTAATGCAGAAGGTTCTGGAGGAATATTTAATATATCAGCAGCTAATCTCACTTTAATTAATCTAATTTTTACTCGTGGTGTTGATTCTGTTTATAATAATGGTTTTAATCTTAGTGTGATTAATTGTAGTTTCATTAATAATACTAGAGCTATTTATAATAATGGCAGCGGTCTTGTTGTAAATGGTTCTAATTTTGTTAATAACACAGCTATTGATGGTGGTGCTATTTATAATACTGGTGGTTATTTGACTGTGAGTGGTTCTAATTTCACTAGTAATAATGCTGCTAATGGTCGTGGCGGTGCTATTTATAATACTGGTGCTAATATGACTATTAGTAATTCTATTTTTACTACTAATAGAGCTAATAATGCTACTAATGGTCCGGGTGGTGCTATTTATAATACTGGTGGTTATTTGACTGTGAGTGGTTGTAATTTCACTAGTAATAATGCTACTAATGGTAGTGGTGGTGCTATTTATAATTCTGGTGCTAATATGACTATTAGTAATTCTATTTTTACTACTAATAGAGCTAATAATGCTACTAATGGTCTTGGAGGTGCTATTTATAATACTGGTACTTCTTTGAATGTGAGTGATTCTAAATTCACTAATAATATAGCTAATAAAAGTGGTGGTGCTATTTATAATACTGGTGGTTATTTGAGTGTGAGTGGTTCTGATTTTACTAGTAATACAGCTAATATTTTTGGTGGTGCTATTTATAACTATATTAGTAGTGGTGGTTCTAATGTGATTGGTTCTAATTTCACTAGTAATAGAGCTAATAGTAGTGGTGGTGCTATTTATAACTATAATACTGGTTCTTTTAATGTGATTGGTTCTAATTTCATTAGTAATAGAGCTAATAATGGTAGTGGTGGTGCTATTTGTAATAATTATACTACTGGTTCTTTTAATGTGAATGGTTGTAATTTCACTAATAATAATGCTACTAATGGTAGTGGCGGTGCTATTCATAATAATCGTAGTTATTTGAGTGTGAGTGGTTCTATCTTCACTAATAACGCAGCTAACAGGGTGATGTATGATTTTGAACTTAGTGGTGCTGGTGGTGCTATTTGTAATGCTGGTAATTATTCGAATGTGACTGATTCTAGTTTTGCTAATAACAAAGCTACTACTGGTGGTGCTATTTATAATTCTCGTGATGTTAATAATACTGTGAGTGGTTGTAATTTCACTGGTAATACAGCTGTTAAGATTAGTGGTGAGGGCAGTGGTGATGGTGGTGCTATTTCCAATAATAATGGTGTTAATTTGACTGTGCTTAATTCTGTTTTTATTAGTAACTCAGCTAATGGAAGTGGTGGTGCTATCTTTAACTTTGATGCTGTTAATGTGAGTGTGAGTAATTCTAATTTTACTGGTAATACAGCTACTAGTTTTAGTGGTGCTATCAACAATGGTAATGGTGGAAATTTTAATGTGACTGGTTGTAATTTCACTAATAACAAAGCTGGTGATAGGGGCGGTGCTATCTTTAATAACGATTGGACGATGTATGTGTTTAATTCTACTTTCACTGGTAATAATGCTACTGTTGGTGGTGGTGCTATCTATAATCATGATTCTGCTCCATATTTGAATGTGAGTAGTTGTAATTTCACTAATAACAAAGCTAATGATGGCGGTGCTATTTTAAATTATCTTTCTACTAATATGAGTGTGAGTGGTTGTAATTTCGTTAATAACACAGCTATTCGTGGCGGTAGTGTCAATATTAATGGTGGTACTGTTGTTTTAAATTATAATCGTTTTTATAATAATAATGCTAGTCAAGGTTCAAGTGTTTTTTATAATAGTATTTCAGGTTCAAGTTTAAATGCTAATCTCAATTGGTGGGGTAATGTATCTACAGAATCTCCTTATGCATATGTTTATGTAGATGGTAGTTCTGGTTCACTTGTTTTTGCTAATCATGTTATTGTAGGTATTGTTCATCAGCCTTCTAATTTTTATTATAATATTAGCTTAAATGATTCATCTGCTTTTAATCCAGCTTTACTTCCTTACTTTGAATTAGTACAATCTAGCTACATTGAAAATATAAGTTATGATGCTCGTGTAAATAAGACTGGTAGCTTGTTTCCTTTTAATCAAAATTTCATTGTTGATGATTATGTTTGTACTTATGCAGTTCCTTATAATGATTTGTATGTGAATTCTTCAAATAATAATCCTGATTCAGATGGTAGTAGCTGGGAAAAGGCATTTTCAAATCTTTCAGCTGCATTAAATCTCATAAGTATGTGGAATTTTTCTAATGTAACAATTCATATAGCTGGAGCAGATGGAGGAGCTGTTGATTATACTGGAATTGGGGTTAATACTGGTTTCACTTTAAATAATAGCTTTGATAGGCTTATTATTATTGGTGAGTTTGGAAATCCAGTGTTTAATGCAGGAGGTTCTGGAAGAATATTTACTATATCAGCAACTAATGTTACATTAATTAATCTAAATATTACTAGTTCTGCTGGACCTATCTATAGTACTGGTGCTAATCTTAGTATAATTAATTGTAGTTTCATTAATAATACTGGTAATTCTATTCAAAATACTGGGGCTGGTCTTATTGTGAATGGCTCTAATTTTATAGGTACTGGTGCAACTATTAATAGTAATAATTTTTTATTTGTATTATTCTTATTTTATAAATAATAATCAAAATTGTATATCTGGATCTGGCTTTAATGTGTATTATTCTTATTTTATAAATAATACTGTGACAGCTATAAATTCAGATTATAACTTTAATTTGTATTATTCTCATTTTATAAATAATAAAATACGCCTATCCGTTTTGCTGTAACTTACTATTACTATGCTTGGGGTGTTTATAATTGTTCGTTTATAAATAATAGTGGATCTGATGGTGGTGCTATTTACTATCAATTTGGTAGTAGTGGTGATGGTTTTAAGTTTGATGTGGTAAATTCTACTTTTATTAATAATACTGCTACTACTGGTGGTGCTATTTATTTTAACACTTATAATGATTATAGTGCTCGTTCTACTTTTCTTGTGAATAATTGTACTTTTATTAATAATACTGCTACTACTGGTGGTGCTATTAGGGCTTATTTTAGTGGTAATGATCATTATTTTTTAGTTACTAATTCAAGTTTCACTGATAATACTGCAACTACTGGTGGAGCTATCTATTATAATCGTGCAAATGGAGGAGCACGTTTTACTGTAAATTATTCTAACTTTACTAATAATACTGCTGATGATGGTGGAGTTATATATTCAGAATTATTTGGTGAGTTTAGTGTAAATTATTCTAATTTCATTGATAATACTGCTACTAATGGTGGTGTTTTCTATTTTAATAGACCTAGTACAGTTAATAATTTTTTGATTGCATATTCTAATTTCACTAATAATACTGCTGGTGAGGGTGGTGTTATTTATGGTTTATTTAATTTACTTAGATTAAATAATCTAACTTTCACTATGAATACAGCTATTAATGGTGGTGTTATTTATAGTGGAGGTATTAATGTTTCTGTGACTAATTGTAGCTTTGATAGTAATAATGCTGATAATGGAGCAATTTATAATAATGGTACTTTGATTATTAATGGTTCTAATTTTACTGTGACTACTGGTGGTGATGGTAGTTGGAATATAACTTATACTCCAAGTGTTGTGGGTCTTGTTGATGTTGTTGTAAGTTGGAGTGGTAATGAGGCTTACTTTGGATTTATTAATACTACTAGTTTTAATGTAGGTAAGGGTCAGCCTGTTTTAGATCTTAGTGTGGAGAATGTTAGTTATGGTGAGGTACCTGCTTTAGTTGTTAATGCAACTATTGATGGTGAGGCTATTGCAGATGGTTATTATGATTTAGTTATTAATAGTAAAAATTATAATAATGTGTATTTTGTTAATGGTGTCGGATATGTATCTTTAGATGCGTTTTCTGCTGGTATTTCTGTTGGTAATTATAGCTACCTTGTGGTTTTAGTTGCGAGTAGTAATTATAATGCTTCAAGTTCTGCTGTGAATTTCACAGTTTCTCCTGCTATTCCTATACTTAGTGTTGATTCTGTAAATGATGTGTTTTATGGTGAAAATGTTGTTATATCTGGTAGAGTTACTGGTGTGGGAGGTAGTATTCCAACTGGTAGTGTGACTATTCATTTTAATGATGGTGCTAATGCAACTGTGAGTCTTAAATCTGATGGTACTTGGACTTTTACCTTTAATACAACAAATACTAATGTCTTTGTTAATGGTTCTGGTTCTTATGTTGTTAATGTAACCTATAATGGTGATAATAATTATAATATTACTGTTAATAGTGGTGTGAGTTTTAGTATTCTTCCTGCAGTTCCAGTTGTTATTGTTAATCCTGTAAGTAATGTGACTTATGGTAATAATATAACTGTTACTGGTACTGTATCTGGTGTTGGAAGTGTTCCAGCTGGTAATGTGACTATTCATTTCAATGATGGTACTAATGTAACTTTGGGCCTTAATGCTGATGGTAGTTGGTCTTATACTTTTAACACTACTAATGGTAGTGTTTTTGCTGGTGGTGTGGGTTATTATATTGTGAATTTGGTTTATAATGGTGATAATAATTATACTGTTGTTGTTAATCATGTTGTGAGTTTTAATATTCTTCCTGCAGTTCCGGTTGTTAGTGTTGATCCTGTTGATGATGTGCTTTATGGTGATAATGTTACTGTTGTTGGTAATGTTACTGGTGTTAGTGATGTAGATTTTGTTCCGACTGGTAGTGTGACTATTCATTTCAATGATGGTAGTAATGTTACTGTGGACCTTGATACTGATGGTAGTTGGTCTTATACTTTTAACACTACTAATGGTAGTGTTTTTGCTGGTGGTGCGGGTCATTATATTGTTAATGTGACTTATAATGGAGATAACAATTATAGTAATGTTGTTAATGATGTTATGAGTTTTAATATCATTCTTGTTATTCCAATTCTTAGTGTTGATCCTGTGAATAATGTGACTTATGGTGATAATGTTATTATTAGTGGTAATGTAAGTGGTGTTGATGGTGTAGGTGTTGTTCCGACAGGTAATGTGACTATTCATTTCAATGATGGTAGTAATGTTACTGTGAATCTTAAATCTGATGGTGCTTGGTCTTATACTTTTAACACTGTTGATAGTAGTGTTTTTGCTGATGGTGTAGGTTATTATGTTGTTAATGTGACTTACAATGGTGATAATAATTATAATAGTACTTTTAATAGTGGTGTGAGTTTTAGTATTCTTCCTGCTACTTCGGTTCTTATTGTTAATCCTGTGATTGATGTGGTTTATGGTGATAATGTTACTGTTAGTGGTATTGTTACTGGTGTAGGTGTTGTTCCGTCTGGTAGTGTGACTATACATTTCAATGATGGTAGTAATGTTATTGTGAATCTTAAATCTGATGGTGCTTGGTCTTATACTTTTAACACTACTGATGGTAGTGTTTTTGCTGATGGTCTGGGTTATTATGTTGTTAATGTGACTTACAATGGTGATAATAATTATAATAGTACTGTTAATGATATTTTAGGCTTTAATATTGTATTACCTGGTGTGAAAAGTACTAATAGTACTATTATAATTCCAGATAATGTTTGGTCTGGTCATGTGTTTAATATTACTGGT
Organism: Methanobrevibacter arboriphilus JCM 13429 = DSM 1125; assembly: GCF_002072215.1. Taxonomy (NCBI): domain Archaea; kingdom Methanobacteriati; phylum Methanobacteriota; class Methanobacteria; order Methanobacteriales; family Methanobacteriaceae; genus Methanobrevibacter; species Methanobrevibacter arboriphilus. Next base: position 33,925 of record NZ_JXMW01000002.1, on the reverse strand, counting down.
GTTCTATTGGATAGTGATGATAATCCATTGATTGGTGTTAGTCTTAATATTACAATAGCTGGAACTTTGAATGTTTCATCTATTGTTGTTACTGGTGTTGGTGGTGTTTGGAGTTATGCTTTCACTCCAACTGTTGGTGTTTATAGTGTTATTGTTAGTTGGAAGGGTAATGATGCTTATACTGGTTTTACTAATGTTACTGGTTTTACTGTGTGTAGTGTGAGTAATTCTAGTATTGTTGTTGTTCCGTCTCCTGCTAGTGTTGGTTATGATGCTATTTTAAGTGGTGTTGTGAGTGATGAAGCAGGTAATCCACTGGTTGGTGTTAGTGTTACTATTGTTATTAATGGTAATGCTACTTATACTAGGTTTACTAATAGCGATGGTGTTTGGAGTGTGACTTATAAAATTTCAAAAGATATTGCTCCGGGTTCTAATATACTGGTTAGTGTTAGTTGGGCTGGTAATGGGTCTTATTATGGATTTAATAATGAAACTGTCTTTTTAGCTTTGATTAATACTAATAGTACTATTGTTGTTCCAACTAGTCCAGTTCTTGTAAATTCAAAGCTTTTTATCACTGGTATTTTAACTGATCTTAATAATGATCCTTTGAGAAATAAAACTATTGATATTACAATAAATGGTGTTTTGGGTCATGTTGTTACTGGTGTTAATGGTGACTGGACTTATGGATTTACTCCTACTGTTGCTGGTCTTTATACTGTTGTTGTGAGTTGGAATGGATCAGAGTATTATTATTCTGGTTTTAGTAATACTACTAGTTTTATTGCTCGCAATATTACTAATTCCACTATTCTTGTAGAAGGTGTTTTTAATATTGGTAATGACATTAATGTCAGTGGTGTTTTAACTGATATTGGTGGTAATTTATTGGTTGGTGTTGATTTAAGTGTGGTTATTAATGGTACTGCTTATACTATGACTACTGGTGCTGATGGTAAATGGAATCTTAATTTTGTTCCAAAGAATGTTGGTGTGTTTAGTGTTATTGTTAGTTGGGCTGGTGATGGGACTTACTTTGGTTTTAGTAATAGTACTAGTTTTGTTGTGTTTAAGGATGATTTAGTTGTTGGTGCTGTTGTTGGAAATGGTAGTTTAGGTGATACTGTTATTGTTAGTTTATCTCTTAATGAGAGGATTAACACTACAAGTGATGTTATAATTGGTAATACTACTTATTATGGTGTTAATTTTTTAAATGGTGAGGCTGTTTTAAATTATATTATAATTAGTCCTTATTCTGGTGATTTAGAAGTTGTTTTTGTTGGTAATGCTGAGTATAATAGTGCTGTTACTTATGTTCCAGTTGTTTTTAAAGATTTAATTGGAACTAAAATTAGTTTAAGCTCAACAAAGGAGGGTAATAAGATTACTGTTGAAGGTGAGCTTAAAGATATTAATGGTAATGTTTTAGCTAATCAGGTGGTTGTTTTAAAGCTTGGTGATAAATCTGTGAATCTTAAGACAAACAGTAAAGGTGTTTTTAATTATACTTTCACTTTATCTAAGGCAGGTAATTATTATGGTAGTGCTTTGTATAATGGTTTGAATACAAGTTATGTTAAATATGGTTCTTCTATTGGTAAGTCTAATTCTATTACTGTTAATAAAGCTAAACTGATTGTTTATACTAAAGTTAAGTCTTATACTCTTGTTAAGAAGTCTGGTAGGCGTTATCGTGTGAGTTATAAGACTTATTATGTTAAGAATGTTGGTGATTTGGAGGGTTCTAAGCTTTATAATAAGAATTTCTTGAAAAAACATTCTTTAGGTAGGTATGTTTTGAGTAAGGTTAGTAAATCTAGTAATGTGAAAACAAGTTATAATAAGGTTAATAATGTTTTGAAATTCACTGTTAAGAATCTCAAACCTCTTAAAATATCTAAAATTAAAATGAAAGGATATAGGAAAGTTCTTAAATAATTTTTTTTTATTTCTTATGGTGTGTGAGAAATTTTTTTTGGGGATATATAAAAGAAGAAAAGAAGATTTACTAAATATTCTTTTTATCTTTTATTATTTTTTTAAAAAAGAGGTTGACTCACAATTATTTTTGTTCAGTCAGTATATATGTTAAATTGAACAATTTCAAATAAATTTTGTTCTATACAATTTTGTATAAATATAAATCCAAATTTGAGTTTTTGTTCATTGAACTTGCAATTGTGAGTCATTCTAAAAAACAATTAAAATATAATCACTCTCAAATATTTAGTATGATATTTGATATTTAATCTTCTCCTCTATTTGCTTACTTTTATTAACTATAACTTTATTAAGTATATTAAATATACTTTTAAGAATATTATATACTTTAAGGATATTGAGTATAATTTTATTAAGTATTAATTAATAATATAATAATATTTAGCATAATTAAATTATTTTCATTTATAATAATTTTCAATTAATAATTATCTTCAATTAATAAGATCTTTAATTAATAAGGTCTTCAATTAATAAAATTTACAGGGTTAACTATGATAGTAGAAAATCAGATTAAAGATATATTAAAAAGTCGTAAAGTTCACTTAACTTTAATAGATCCTGATGAACAAACTCCTGAAGGAGCTGTTGAGATAGCTAAAGCAGCTATACGTGGTGGAACTGATGGTATTATGCTTGGAGGTTCTACTGTAGATGGTGCAGATGTTGATAATACTGCAAAAGCTTTATCAAAAAATATTGATCTTCCAATTATTATTTTCCCAGGAAATACTAGTAATGTAAGTAAATATGCTGATGCAATCTTTTTTATGAGTTTTTTAAATTCTAATAATCCTTATTGGATTATTGAAGCTCAAGCTCTTGGAGCTCATTCAGTTAAAAAATCTGGAATTGAAGCTATACCTATGGGATATCTGGTTATATCTCCTGGAGGTACCGTTGGTTGGATTGGTGATGCAAAACTTGTACCTCGAAATAAGCCAAAGATTCCTGCTGCTTATGCTATGGCAGCTGAAGCACTTGGAATGAGATTTTTCTATCTTGAAGCAGGTTCTGGTGCAGAAGAACATGTGACTCCTGAAATGGTTGCTTACTCTAAAAAAGCTACAGATAACATGGTTTTAGTTGTTGGTGGTGGAATTCGTAATGGTGAATCTGCTTATACTGTAGCTAAAGCTGGAGCAGATGTTATTGTCACAGGAACTATTGTTGAAGAAACTGACAATGTTGAAGCTAAAATAAATGAGATTGTTTCTAGTATTAGAAAGGCTAATGATTAAATTAAATATTTAACAGTACTAATAGTTAATAATTATAATTATTATAATTATTATAGTTATTATTATAGTTATTATTATAATTATTATTATGATTTGTTTTTATTATGATTTTTAAAATAATAATTATTTTTTAAAGGAGTTAAGATGTTAGAATCACTTTATACTGAAGCTATAAATAAAAAAGGGAGTATTATTGACAAAATTAAGGATTATGATAATCATAATCTAGATATTTCTAAATTTTGGAATGATGAGAAAATACCTAAAAATGATTATAATTTAACTATAGCTACTGGTGATGGTAGTAAACATGAAAAAAAGTTCCTTAGTTTTTATTTTTATGCTATTTCTGCAGAATCATTGATTTATAATGATAAACTTTCTAAGATAGAAAGCTCTTATATAAACACAATGCCACATAGTGAATTTGCTAAAGATAGAATTAGAAATTATATGGGTCTTTTTGAAGTAAAAAATGCATTAAAAGCTATTAAAAAATATGATGTTGATTATTATCTTTATGATGGTTCTCTTTTAGGAGATTTAATAAGGCCTTCTCCTCTTGAAAAAAAAATCCCTCAAAGTCTTCGATATGATATATTAGATTTAGCTGAGGATAAAATCAAAAAAGAAATTGAAGATATTGGAGAACATAATGTTAAAGTTTTTTCTAATGAATTAGTTTACAAGAATTTAAAAAATAAAATTGAATCTATCCAAAAAGTTGGAAATAATAAAGGATTTACTCTTGAAAATGTGGAAAATTATTTAGAAAATATAGAAAAACTTTTAACATTAGCTAATTTATTAAAATATAAAAATAAACTTATTGCTATATCTAAAACTTCTACTGCTACTGATTATTTTGATATTAATATTCCAGATATAGCTATTTTTGATAAGTATACTAATAGTCAAGTTACAGGCTATTCATATCCTCCAAAATATTCTCATGATAAGAATAATCAATTAAAAAGAGAGTTTCCTGTTGAAAATGAGTTTTTTAAAAGTTTAGTTTTTACAATATTTTATGTAAGACTAGAAAAAAATAAGAATATTTTAAAAATTGAGTTACCTTATAAAGCTAATGAAGAAAGGATTAAAGAGATTATTGGAATTATTTCTAAGGATTGTACTGATGGTTATCCTTATCTTCTTAAAAAAGCCCATCATGATGTTGTTATTAAAAAAAACGATATTGAACAGCTATCTAAGATTATTGGTATTTATGAAAAGTCAGGTAGGGAAATGCTTTAAATATATTTAAATATTTTAGGAATTAAAATATTTTAGGAATATTTTTGAGGAGGTATTTTATTTGAAAAATATTTTATTGAAGGGCCTTGTGATGTGGATTTGATGATTATTGAAAAAGCTAATTTAAATGATTTAGATGAAATTTTGGATTTGCAGAAATTATCCTATATTAATGAGGCAGAGCTTTATAATGATAATTCAATTGAACCTTTAAATCAGACGATTGATGAAATTAGAGAAGAATTTCAAAAAGGAATTATTTTAAAATCTTTTGATTATGAATATGGAATTGTAGGTTCTATAAGAGCTATTAAATCTAATAATAATATAATGATTAGAAAACTTATTGTTCATCCTGATTTTCAAAATATGGGTATTGGGAAAAAACTACTGAGTGCTATTGAGAGTTATTATATAAGTTTATATTCTAATATTGATTTTTATCTATTTACAGGTTATAAAAGTTCTAAAAATTTATATCTATATAGAAAGTGTGGATATAAAGAATTTAAAACTGAAAAGATATCAGAAAATTTTGGCTTTGTTCACTTTAAGAAGAAAAGTAACGATATTTATATTTAATTTTAGACATTTAATGGGGAGATATTGATATTAATAATTCTGACTTAATATAATTTGGTTAATTATAATTTGAACTTGATATCATCTGGTTAATTATAATTCTGACTTAATATGATTTGGTTAATATTATTTGGATTTAATATGATTTAGGTGTTAATATGATAATTGGACGATGTGTTGGTGAAAATTCTCTTATTGATGTTAATTTTGTTTCTAAAGAGATGCCTAAAGTAGGGGAATATGTATCTTTAAAATATGATGGAAAAGTTATTTTAGGCATGATTGAATCTCTTATTAGAGGTAGTGTTTCGCTTAATGGTGATATTTATGATCCAAATACAATTGAAAAAATAAGAGAAATTGAAGGTAAAGATTATTATATAAAAGGTAATATTCGAATTCTTGGGGATGTTGATGATAATCTTAGAATTCCAAGAACACCTGCACCTCCAGGAACTGAAATACAAGTTGCTAATGAAAAAGTTTTAAGAAAGATTTTTAAGCTTGATAATGGATTAAAAATCGGAAATCTCATTAGTCAGGAAGATGTTGAAGTAAAACTCAATATAAACAATATGGTTTCAAGACATTTAGCTATACTTGCAATGACTGGAGCTGGAAAATCTAACACAGTTTCTGTTCTTATTGATGGTTTACTTGAATATAATGGATGTATTCTTATATTTGATATGCATGGTGAATATATTGATGCTGAATTTAAAAATGGTGCTGTTAATCCAATTGATCCAATTATAAATCCTATATATATGTCTTTTAGTGAAATAAAAGGTTTAGCTAATATCCCAAGTTCTGCTTATATCCAAGAAAGATACTTTAGAGAAGCTTATAAAGAAGCAAATGCTATTGTTAGTTCTGGTGAATCTGATACTAGAGATTTTCTTGAGATTATGAGACGAGTTCTTGAAAAATGGTATAATACAGAAATTTTCCGTGGAAAAGAAATAAATTCATCTGAAAAAGCAAAAATTATGGATGTAATAAATAAAATGGATGATTTAAAAACAAAATATGATAATCTATTGAATATTAATGGATCTAATATTTTATCAGAGTTAAAATTAGGAGTAGCTAATGTAATTGATTTAGGACAAACTGATGAATCTGCAGCTGAGGTTATTGTTAGTCATATATTACGAAATGCTTTAAAGAGCAGAAAAGCAGCTATACATAAAAAGGAAGAAAATTTCTATGAAAAACATCTTAATTTTCCAGTTTTTTTCATCATGGAAGAAGCACATATTTTAGCTCCTAAGAATCGTAATCCTTCATCTAAGTATTGGATAAGTAGAGTTGCAAGAGAAGGGAGAAAGTTTGGTCTTGGTTTGTGTCTTGTTAGTCAAAGTCCAAAGTCTGTTGATCCTGATGCTCTTTCTCAAGCTAACAATATGATAATTCTTAGACTTGTTGAACCTCAAGATCAGAGACATGTTCAATCAGCTAGTGAAAGTCTAAGTGAAGATCTTGTAAAACAATTACCTTCTTTAAATGTAGGTGAAGCTATAGTTTTAGGTTTGATGGTAAAAGTTCCAACTCTTGTTAAAATTGATGAATTTAAAGGTAGAACTGTTGGTGATGATATTAATATTATTGATCAATGGCAATCAATTAAAGATAAGGAATTAAATGACATAAAAGACCAGGAAGATGAATTTAAACAATTAGGCGGAAATTATTAAGTTTATAAGGTAAATTATGTCTATTACTAACACTAGCTATCAAAAAGCTAAAATTATTGTCGAAGAAACTAGAAGACTTTATCTACAGATTATTCTACTTGTTGGAATATTTTTGTTTATTATAGTTAGAACAATTATAAGTAGAAATTTTCTATTAATGCCATCATTTACATTTGTAGGTGAGAATGTTTCTTTTTCTCCTGAGTTATCAATTATACAATCTCCATTTTTTATTTTTGCTTATGTTGCTGTTATTTTTTCAATATTTATAGTTTTTAGATATATTAAGCTATATAATCTTAAGAGAAAATTTAGAAGTGGTGAAAAAGGAATTAAAAAGCTTAAAAAGTATATGAAAACTGATAAAATTCCTAATAAAGAAGAAGTTGATAATAAGTTCGATGAAGATAAAAATAAAGCAAAGAGAAAGTTTTATATTTTAGTTATTAGAGTTGTTGTTTTGAATTTTGTATTATATTATGTTTTCACTAATTATATTTCTAACTCATTTTTATTCTTTAATATAATTTTACCATTTTCTATATTAACTTTAATATATCGATATTTATTGTTGTTTCACTCTGATAAGAAATTTTTAGGTGAAAAATGGGAAAATGAAAAAATAGAATATTATATTTCGGAATTTAATTAAAAAATAGTAAATCTTTAGTTTTATTTAATATTATTAAAAATAGCTATTATTGGGATATTTTACTAAAATTATATAAATTTTAAACTGTATATTATTAAATAGCTTTATATTATTAGATAACTTTATATTATTTAATAGATCTGTATTATTAGATATTTTTATATTATCATATACTTTTATATTATTAAATATGATTTAGAATATAATTAAGTATTTATTGAGTATTTATTGAGTATTTATTGAGTATTTATTATTTATTAATTATTTATTAAGTATTCATTAATTATTCATTTATTAAATATTTATTATCAAGCATTTAATCAAGCATTTATTAAAATATATATTTGTAAAATATATATTAATATAATCAGTAATTAAAGGATTTAGCAAATAGTATAATTATTATTAGATTAATATATAATAACATTTATTTGTAGTAACTGTATTAGCTTATTTATAATTATATTTAATATTATAATTGATAATTATATTATAATTATATTTAACAATTTAATAATTATATTTAATAATTACATTACTTATCATGTTATATTAAAAATAACTATTCAAATTAATAACCCAAAAAGGTAAAAATATGAAATTTGCTCATTTATCTGATACTCATTTAGGATATCGCCAATATGGATTAATTGAAAGGGAAGATGATTTCTATAATGTATTTAATGAAATTGTTGATAAAATAATTGATGAGAGAGTTGACTTTGTAATTCATAGTGGTGATTTGTTTGAAATAGCAAAACCATCTCCAAACGCACTTCTTATTTTTCAAGAAGGTTTAATGAAAATTAAAGAGTCAGGAATTCCATTTTTTGCCATTGCTGGAAATCATGACACTATATTACGTCAAAATGCTCTTCCACCACAAATCCTTTTTAAAAAGCTTGGTCTTACTCTTATTAGTCCAAATAATCCTATTGTTAATAGTTCTTTTTTAAGGGAAAATGATATTTTTATTGGAGGTACTCCCTATATTTCAAAATCTCAAACACCTCTTTTAAAATCTCTGCTCAATGATTTATCTAAAAAAAGTGAAGGGTTTTCAAAAAGAATATTAGTTGCTCATCAAGGAATTGATAAATATATTCCTTTTGATTATGAGCTTGAAATTTCAGATATTCCAACTTCTTTTAATTATTATGCTATGGGCCATGTTCATAATAGAATTATTGATGATTTTGGCCAAGGAAAATTAGTTTATCCAGGTTCTACAGAAATTTGGAGGTCTAATGAAGCTATTGATTATAAAAAAAATGGAAAAGGTTTTTATATAGTTGATACTAGTGAAAATGATGCTGAAAATAGATTTGATGTTGATCCAATTAATATTGAACTTCCAAGAGAGTTTATATCTAAAAATATTGAATATGGAAAATTAGATTCAGAACTTAATTCTTTGGGAAGCTATATTTCTTCTTTAAACAATAAACCTATTTTAAATATTACTATAGAAAAGGGTAATTTTAATACATCTGATGTTTATAAAAAATTAAATAATATTCTATCAAAGATTACTTTAATGTTTAGACCTACTTTTAGGAATGAAGAATTAATAATAGAAGAGAGATATATTAAGGATAATACTTCTCTTGAACCAAAAGATTTATTGGTTGAATCTCTTAAATCTTTTGATAATGAGGACATTTCTAATTTAGCTGTTGATCTTTTAGGCTCATTGTCTAAAGACAAATTTGAAGATTCTCAAAAAATTGCTGATTTGTTTTATGAAGAGTATTTTGGTCAATATGAGACTGAATTTAAAAAAATAATGAAACAAGAGTCTAAAAATAAGAAAGATGATAAGAATAAATTAAATAGTAAAAACAAATCCCACAGTAAAAACAAATCCAATAATGAAAATAAGTCTAATCATAAAAATATTAACAATAATAATAGTAACGAAAATATAAAAGATTCTGATGAGAAATTTAAACAGACAACCATTGATTTCAAATAATTTTAGATCTAATTTTAGATATTAATAAAGTGATATAATGATTTTTACAAGATTAACTCTCAAAGACTTTAAATCTCATAAAGATTCTGTTATTGATTTTAAACCAGGTATTAGTATTATAGTTGGAGAAAATGGAGCTGGTAAGTCAAGCATTCTTGATGGTATAAGTTTTGCACTCTTTAAACAATTCAATGGTAAAATTAATGATTTAGTTAGGATTACTAAGAATAAACATTCTCATGAATTAATGTCAGTAAGTTTAGAATTTATTTCCAATGGAAAGGAGTATATTGTAAATAGAACTCGTGGAAGTACTTCAAAGGCAGAGCTTATAGTTAAGGATTCTGATGGAGGTAGCACTAAAATTTCTTCTGGGGATTCTTCAGTTAATAAGGAAATTCAGACAATTCTAGAAATGGATGGTGAGTTATTTTTAAATGCAATATATATCCAACAAGGAGAGATAGCTAACTTAATAAGTAAATCTCCCTCTGAAAAAAAGAAATTGATTGGAAGACTTCTTGGTGTTGAAAGTCTTGAAAAGGCTTGGAAAAATAGCCTCCCTTTAATTAATATTTATGAAAACCAAAAGTCAGAATTGGATGGTCGTACTGCATCTTCATTAGATTTAAATAATGATTTAAAAAACAAAAAAATAATTTTTGAAGAAATTAAAATTAAAGGTAATGGTATTGAAAAGGAAATTAAAGAATTAGAGCAATTAAAATCTTTAAAGGCAAACGAAAAATTAGAAATGGAAAAATCTAAATCTACTTTTGATAAATTAAACACTCAACTCATTAATGAAAATGAAAATACAAGAAGGGTAATTAATGAGAGAAAAAAACTACAGGAACAGCTTGAAAATCTTAAAAATAAGGAAAAAGAAATGTTAAGTTTGGAGAAATTTTCAAATAAGCTTCCTATTTATCTTGAATTTTTAGAATCTGTTAATAATCTTGAGCATCTTACAAAAGATCGAGATAATTATGAAGAAAAATTAGCTAATATAAGAAAACAAAAAAATATTATTAAAAATGAGGAAGAAGGTTATAATCATTATTTACAAGTTCAAGAGAAGTTAAATGTTTATAATGATAGAAAATCAAAGCTTGAGAGTGAATTAGGAATAATTAAAGAACTTGAAAAAAATAGATCTGATATTAAAAAGGAATTCTATGAAAATATTGCCTTAATCGAAAATTTTTTTAATGAGACTTCTAAATCATTAAATATTGATTTTTCTACCTTTGAAAATTCGAAAATTGATTTTTCTAATTATGATAAAGAAGAAATTGATTTTTCTAATCAGAAGAATTTCAAAGAAATTTCTAATAATTTTAAAGATCTTAAAAGAATAATCATTGATTTTAAAATTGAAGCTGAAAGTAAAATTAAAGAAATTGATAGTAAATCTAATAATATTTCAAAAAAGGTTTCTGGATTAGAAGAAGGTATTAATTCTGCTAAAGAGCCACTTTTAGAGATTAAAAAAGTTGATAATCAGTGTCCTATCTGTAAATCTGATATCACAGAGGAAAAGAAAAATAATTTAATTGATTCTTATAATAATAAAATTAAATTTAATCAAGAATCTATTGATAAGTTTAATAATGAATTAAAGAAGATTTCTAATGAAAAATCTATTTTTAAAACTAAACTTGATGAGATAAATTCTGTTGAAAAAGATATTCAAATAAAATACAAGTATTATGAAATAGCTAAAAAAGAGCTTGAAAAAATAAGTGATATTGATGTTAAATTAAAAACTTATGAAGATACAAGGGATAAGCTAGATAATGTATTATTATCAATTAAAGATCAAAATAAATTACAAAAAATCTCAAAAGAAAGTTATGATAAGTATGTTCATGCTTCAGGATCTCTTGATGTATTAGGTAAAGAATATGATACAAAAGACAAGTTAAGAGAATTAGAAAGAAGTATTGATATTGAAGTTGAAAAATTAAAAGTAGCTATGAGTAAAGATTCTTATTTATCTCCAGATATTAGAAAAGAAGATTTGAAAAATCGGATTGATGATTTAAGAGATAAAGACAAGATTTATAATCAACTAAAAGGAGAAATTGTTCAATTACCAATTTTAGAATCTCAAATAAAAAATAAAAGTGATGAATTTGATACAATTCGTTCTAAAGTTGATAATATTGAAAATAATATTAAGGCTTGTAACTATAGTAAAAATAAATATGAAAATGTTGTTTTTACTTATGAAAGATCTGAAGAAAAGTTAAAAATCTTGAATAAAGAAATAAATGAGATTAAAGGTAAAGCTACTCAGATTATTTCTGATATTGAAAATTTGACTGTAAAATTGACTCAAAATGATATTCTTAAAGAAAAGTTAGAAAATATTACTGATTATCTTAAACTTTTAAAAGATATAAGGGAACTTTTCAGTAAAGATGGGATTCAAAAAGATTTAAGGAATCGTTCCAAGCCTCTTATTCAAAAAAATACTAAAGAATTCTTTGAACAATTTAATTTTAATTATTCTGATTTAAAAATTGATGAAGATTATAATATTTCAGTGTTTGGTCCAGAAGGAGAAAGTAAATTAGACATGGTTAGTGGTGGAGAAAAAATTGCTATTGCTCTTGCACTTAGGTTAGGTATTACAAAAGCTATGTCTAAAGGTAATATTGAAACAATACTTCTCGATGAACCAACAATCCATTTAGATAGCTTTAGAAGGCATGAGTTGATTTATCTTTTAAGACAGATGTCTTCTCTTCCTCAGATGATTATTGTAACTCATGATAGTGAGCTTGAAAATGCAGCAGATAATATTATAAAAGTTGAAAAAAATGATGGAATATCTAAAATCAATGTAATGTCTAATGTTATTTCAGAATAATTATTATATAATTAAATAGAATATTATAAAAGATAGATATTAATCTGTATTATAAAAAATAGGATATTAAGCTGTATATTAAAAAAGATAGGATATTAAACTCTATTATAAAAGATAGGATATTAAGCTGTATTATAAAAGATAGGATATTAGAATGTATATTATAAAAGATAAAATATTATGAAAGACGGGGTATTATGAAAGAAGATAAAAACGATAATTTTAAGTTATCTGATAATAAAGAAGTCTTAAAATTAGATGATAGTCATATTCATGATTTTGAGTATCATAAAGCAGCTAAGAATATTTCATTTGCATTTTTCTTAAACATTATATTCATGTTTGTAGTTGCTGTTGGGGCTATTTATACAAATAGTATGGCTATCTTAGCTGATCTTCTACATGGGTTAAGTGATACTATTGCTCTTGGTTTTTCTTGGATTTTTCAAAGATTCTCTGAAAAAGAAGAGGATGAAAAATTTACTTATGGTTATAGGCGTTTTTCTCTTCTTGGAGCTATAATTACTTCTTCTATCGTTATTATTGGTTCTGTTCTAATTCTCCTTGAATCATTTTCAAGAATTTTTGCTCCTGTTGAGCCTCATGCTTCTGGAATGGTTCTTGTAGCTATTTTTGCAATATTTTTAAAAGCATTAAGTGTTTGGAAGCTACGAGATTCTAGAACTTTAAATGAAAGAGCTGTTTCAATTCATCTTATTGGAGATTTAATGGGTTGGATCGCTCTTTTAGGTGTTGGTGTAGTTTTAATATTCTTTAATATTCCTATATTGGATGTTTTATTATCTATAGCTATTACTATATGGATGATTTATAATTTAGTTAAAACATTATTTTATAGTTTTAAAATACTTCTTCTAGAAGCTCCAGGAAATGTTAACCAAGATACTTTAAAGAGAGATATTTTATCTATTGAAGGCATTGATGATATAGTTAAGTTTTATCTATGGAGTTTGGATAATCAAAAGAATATTTTAACTGTTAAAATAAATCTTAAGGATGATTTGAAAGTTTCTGATACTGAAAAGATTAAAAAATCATTGAATAATTTATGTTCATTACATGGAATTGAAGATATTAACATAGAATTTATTAAGAAGTAATTATTAGAGCTTATTTAATTAAAGCTTATTAAGAAGTAATTATTAGAGCTTATTTAATTAAAGCTTATTAAGAAGTGATTATGATAGTTTATTAAGAAATAATTATCTAAAGGTTATTTATTCAATAATTGATTTTATTTGGTTGAGAATATTAATGGTGGTTTTATGGTAGAATTATTATCTCCTGCAGGTAATTTCATATCTTTAAGAGCAGCTCTTGAAAATGGAGCTGATTCGGTTTATATTGGATTGGCTGATAATAATATGAGGGCTAATGTTTCTAATTTTTCTCTTAAAAATGTTGAAGAAGCTGTGGATATGGTTAAGGAATATTCTTCAAAACTATATCTTTGTACAAATACTATAATGAAAGAGGAGGATATTAAAAAACTTGAATTTGATTTAGAGTTGATTAAAGAGTATGAAGTTGATGCTTTAATTGTTTCTGATATTGGACTTGCTCAATTAGCTCATGATGTTGGTATTAATCCTCATATGAGTGTTCAGGAGAATATTTCTAATACTTATGCTCTTAGAACCTTGAAGAAGTTAGGTGTTACTCGTGCTATTCTTTCTCGTGAGTTGAATATTTGGGAAATTCAAAACATAGCTAAAAACTCTCCTATTGAAACAGAGATTTTTATTCATGGAGCTATGTGTATGGCTGTTTCTGGAAGGTGTTTTTTAAGTTATGGCTTGTATGGTAAAAGTGCAAACTGTGGTGAGTGTTTACAGCCTTGTAGAAAGGATTGGAAATTATCTATTGCTCAAGATGAAAATTCTGATTTTTTCTATGAGGATGATGAGGATTCTTCTTTTATTTTAAAAACTTCTAAAAATAATTCTTCACATTATCATTTAGATAATATTAATGATACTTATAATAAAAATACTATTTCTTCTATTAATTCTATTACTCCAAAAACTAGCTTTATTTCACCGAATGATATGGCTATGATAGATTATATTCCTCAATTAATAGCTACAGGTGTAGATGCTTTTAAAATTGAAGGAAGAGCTCGTGGTCCTGATTATGTAGCTACTACAACAAGAGTTTATAGAGAAGCTATTGATTCTGTTGAAAATGGAAGTTTTATTTTTAAAGATAGTTGGATGGAAGATTTAAAAAAGGTGTTTAACCGTGGTTTTGACACTGGTTTTTATTTTGATATTCCTTATGAGATAAGTAATCAAAACAAGTCAGAATATACTAAAAAGGATATAGCTAAAGTTGTAAATTATTATTCTAAAATTGGTGTGGCTGAACTTCAATTATGGGATGATTTAAATATTGGTGACGAGATTCTAGTTCAAGGTAAAACTACTGGCTCTATAACTCAGAAGATTGAATCTATGGAAATTAATGGAAAGTTTGTTGAATATTGTAAAAAAGGTAATAATGTGGCTGTAGCTATTGATGAAAAGGTTAGGCCTAATGATTTTGTTTATAAACTTATTACAAGAGATTTTAATGAGTAATAATATTTATTTTAAGAGTTTAATTTTTAATATTTATGTTATAAAAAGTAACATGTATTTTAAAAAGCATTTTGTTTATAAAAGCTGATGAAAAAAACAATAGCTTTTATATATAATTATGTTTATAATATTAATATGAAAAATGAAACAAGGAAAAAAATTGAAAAATATGGGAAACACATATACATAAGAGAATCACAAAGAGGGTGGGCAATAGCAATAAGACCTGACAATATATTTATCGATAATCACGACAAAGATGCACAATTACATATTAAACTAAAAGGAATACATATACCAATCAAGTATAAAAGCTTAGAAGAAGTTGGCTTAGTAGTAGAATTACATCTTATAAAAAATAAAGGTATTAATAAAGAAAAACTAAAAGGGGAACTATTATGATAAAAATAAAATTAATAAAAGAAAAAAATGGTGCAAAATTAATAAAAGAATTTCAAGAAATGTATGGTTCTATAGAAGCACTTGAACGAGCATTTAAAAGAGATCCAGAAAATGTTAAACTTTATATGGACTTAACTGATTGGGAATACTTTCAAAACCATCCAAAAGAACAAATAAAAGAAACAGAAATAATATATGCTGAAAAATCTAATATAGATATGTTAGAGTTAGAATTAATGGGATTAATAAAAAATGAACACCCTAAATCTATTAGTGAACTTGCAAAAATAGCTAATAAAGATATTTCTAGTGTTCAGAAAAAAATAAAAAACTTAAATGAAAATGGATTAATAAAAATAAAAGAAGGAAATAAAAACAGTAAAATACCAATTGTCAACTATGATAAAATAGAAATAGCTATTTAATTTATTTTCATATTATTTTTTGTATTATTTTTTAATATATTTACAAATTTTTACCTATCAACTGTTAGGTTTATATACTAGTAAATTCATATTATATCTATCAAGTGTTAGATAGGTAAAAAATATGGAAAAAATTACAACTAAAGAAAAAATATTTAATGTATCCATAGACTTATTTTCTAAAAAAGGTTACAATCAAGTATCTATGAGGGAACTAGCTACTGAAGTTGGAATAAAAGAAGCTTCTATTTATTATCATTACTCAAAAAAAGAAGATATTTTAGATTCAATTTTTGAATACTTTATTAATAGAATGAGTATAGCTGAATCATCAGAAGAACAGTTGGATCAATTATTAAAGATTAGTCCAAATGAATTATATCATTTTGGCTCTGAATCTGTTAAACATCAATTCAGTTCTTTAAAAATGATAAAAATTTTAAGATTAATCTTTATTGAAGTATATCATAATGATAAGATTAGAAAATTCTTTATTGATGAGCTTTTAAATACTCCTATTAAATTTTGGACTTTGCTTTTTAAAAATTTCATGGATAAAAAAATTATAAAGCCTAGTAATCCTAAAGAATTAGCTGAAAATTATTATACTTTTGGAATGTTTAAAATGTTTGAAGCAGTTATATTGAATTTTCCCGATGATAATGAAGAAATTGATTTAGACCCAATTTTTGATAAAATTGAA
Source organism: Methanobrevibacter arboriphilus JCM 13429 = DSM 1125 (assembly GCF_002072215.1). NCBI lineage: Archaea > Methanobacteriati > Methanobacteriota > Methanobacteria > Methanobacteriales > Methanobacteriaceae > Methanobrevibacter > Methanobrevibacter arboriphilus. Next base: position 17,503 of record NZ_JXMW01000002.1, on the reverse strand, counting down.
GGTCATTTTAATTTTATTATGAATTCTGTTATTATAGAAAAAAATAATATTATAACTGATGATGAAAATTCTAATATAGGAGGCTAGTCAATGGTTAGTATATTTAATAATAAAAATTTTTCTAAATTAGAATTAGCTAACTTTGATGATAACTATTTTAATGATAGTTTTTCTAATGATAAATGCTTTGATGATAACCATTCTGATGATAGCTATTCTGATGATAGTTTTTCTGATGATAACTGTTTTGATAATAGTTATCTCTCTAATAATCTGAATTATAATTTAAATAACATAACCTATAATCTTAATATAGAGAATCATTTAGATTATTATCAAAAAATTGAAGAATTCACAGAAATTGTATTATCCAAATCAACAATGTTTATTGAAGAGATTATTTTAGATTATAAAGAATTTTTAACTAAAAATCCTGTTAAAAATGTTTATATTGGCTCTTTTTTTGAAGAATATATATTAGAACTATTGTATTTTGGTGTTCTATGGAAGTTATATATTAAAAATGCTTTAAATTTAGATCCATTTTATCAAAAAATTTTAGCTAAATTGTCTAATTTGAGAAATAAAAAAGAGTTAATTGGTTCTTCATATAAAATTCAAATTGATGAGATAAGGGGGATTTTAGCTACTAAATTTTTATTTAATAATAATTGCAATAATACGAATAATAATACGAATAATAATAGTAATAATAATAGTAATAGTAATAATGGTAATAATAAGTATAATAATATGGATAATAATGATAACAATAAGGATAGTAATGAGTTTGATATATTAGGATCAATTGAAAATAATGAAATTAATCTAATTAACCTAAAAATAGATTTATTATTGAAATATTTGGAAGCTACGGGAGATTATAAAGAATCATTAAAACATCTTAATATTTGGAAGGAATTTTTCTTAAATAAGGATGAAAATACTTTAAAGTCTTATTTTAAATCAATAATGTCTTTTGTTTCTTTCTTTGAAGATTATGCAAAAAAAGAATTACATATCTATACAAGTAATGTTGAAAATTTTAAAGAGTCTTACCTTGAGTATCATTTAAATAATGAAGATATTATTTTTTGTGGAAGATCTGAGCTTGAATATCACATTAATCTTTTTGGAGCAGAGATTATGAATAAAATCTTTCAAAAGAGCTTTAAAAATAGGAAAAAAAGAGTTTTACTTCTTCCAACTTGTATGAAGATTCTAAAACCCCATGAATGTAATGCTGTAGAGGATAAATTAGGTTTAAGATGTATTGCTTGTAATAATAATTGTAACATTGGTGAAATTACTAAAAATTTAAATAGTAATTGTAATCATGAAGATAATAATTGTAATGATAAAATTCCGGTTTATATCGTTTCTCATTCTTCATCTATTTTATCAAATCTTACTAATAATGATAAAATCAATGTTTCTATTATTGGTGTAGCTTGTATTAATAATCTGATTGAAGGTGGATGGAAGATTTCTTCTTATGGTATTCCTCCTCAGTGTGTAATTTTGGATTATGTAGGCTGTAAAAAACATTGGACACCCAAAGATATTCAAACAACCATTAATTTTAATAAATTACAGAATATTGTTTAGTTTTAAAAATTATAATTTTCAATATAACTTTTTCAATATAACTTTTTTAATATAACTTTTTTAATATAACTATTAAATAATTATAACTACTAAATATAAACATTAGATATAAACAATCCATAAATTTAAATAAAACAATAAATTTAAATATTAATAAAACCATACTAATTATGAATAAACCTGTTAATATTAGAAATATCTCATTGTTAAATTTTTATAGGTGTTTATTATGATTAAAATTGAAGAAGCTATGGAACCTAATGTATTGGTCTTAAATAAAGGAGATACAATTGTAGATGCAGCTAAATTTTTCGCTAAAAATGAAATTAGTGGAGCTCCTGTCATGGATGGGGATGAAATTGTAGGAATTCTTAGTGAAGGAGATATTATGAAACTTCTTGATGTACATACTCCTAATTTAAACTTAGTTCTTCCTTCACCTCTTGATGTAATTGAAATGCCTATTAGAATGAAGCATGAGTATGATGAAACTACTAAAGGTATTAAAAGAGCTTCTTTAACTCTTGTTGAAGAAATAATGATTTCTCCTGTAGTGAAAATTGGTCCTAATGATAATATTTCTGATGCAGCTATTATAATGGATAAAGAAGATATTAAAAGAATTCCTGTTGTTGATGATGAAGATAATCTTATAGGGATTGTAACAAGAGGAGATATTGTTAAAGCTTTAGTTAATTATAAGGAATGAATTAATATAATAGATGAAATCTAAAGCTAATATAAGGTATTATTTTTATAAATTTCATATTCTTTATTTAAAATTCTTATTTTAATTTTCTGATTTACTATATTATTTTATGTTCTTTTATTATCATTTTCATAATTATTATTACAATTATCATTATTATTCTTATAATTAGAATTCTTATAATTAACTCATAATTATATTATAATTATCCATAATTAACTATATTATCTTATAATTAGCTTATAATTAGTTTATAATTAGCTTATAATTACTATTACACTCATTATACATATAATTACTCTTATAATCATTTAAGAAATACAACAATTTCTTAATTTTATAAAAAAATAAAAATTTTTATAATTATTAATTACTATTATAATTATTAATACATTATAATTATTACTTATTATTACTTATTATTAGTCTTATTATCGTTATTATTTATAAATGTAGAATTATCGGTGTATAAATGTCAAAAACTAAAAAAATCGCTGTTTATGGAAAGGGAGGGATTGGTAAATCTACTACTGTAGCTAATTTAGCTGCTTCTTTTGCAAATAAAGGTAAAAACGTCATGGTTGTTGGTTGTGATCCTAAAGCAGATACTACAAGAACTCTTTGTGGGAAAAGACTGCCTACCATTCTTAAAACTATTAAGGAAAATAAAAATCCTGATATTTCTGATATAATCTTTGAAGGTTATGGTGGTGTGCTTTCAACAGAAAGTGGAGGTCCAGAACCTGGTGTTGGTTGCGCTGGGAGAGGAGTTATCGTAGCTATGAAATTACTCGAAAAATTAGGCGTTTTTTCTGAAAATGATTTTGATGTTATTATATATGATGTTTTAGGAGATGTTGTTTGTGGGGGTTTTGCTGTTCCCTTAAAAGAAGATTATGCTGATGAAGTTTATATTGTGAGTTCTGGAGAATATATGTCACTTTATGCAGCTAACAACATTTCAAAAGGTATTAAAAAATTAAAAAGTAATCTTTCAGGTATTGTTTGTAATTGTAAGGGAATTAAAAATGAGAATGAAATTGTTGATTCATTTGCTCAAAAAATTGGCACTAAAGTAATTGGAATTATCAATAGAAGTGAGCTTATTCAATCTTCAGAACTTGAAGCAAAAACAGTGGTGGAAAAATATCCTGATTCAGTAGAATCAAAAAATTATTCTATTTTAGCAGATTCTATTTGGAATAATGATTTTGTTTCCTCTTTAAACCCACTTGATGATGATGAATTTGAAGATTTTTTCAAGAAATTTATTAGTTAATAATTATATAAGTTAATACTTATCTATATATTGAGATTTAAGAAAGCTAATATTTTAAATACTTATTTTTCTAATGATTTAAAGTATTCTAAATTATAGAAGTTAATCTCTTGATTTTCATAGGCTTTTTTTACTGTATCAATACATAAATCTTTATTACTAAAGTATATTAAGTGTGATTTACATTTGCAGTCAGAACAACCAAAATTTTCTTTTTCTTTACCATTTTTAGATATGAAATTAGATAAGTTGCATTCTACTTTTTTTTCACTTATAGTGAATATTACATCTTCAATTTTTGTTGTATTGTCTTTTAATAGATAATCTATATGCCATCGAATCTTTTTTTCATTTGATAAGTGTCTTTTTATTCTAGGAATTAAAGAGTTCATAGCCGACCCAATATAAACATAAAAACCTTCTTTATATATAGCTGAACCTATTGCACCAACTTCTATTTTACTAGATTTTTCTTTATGTATGATTAAACAGTAGCTACCCTTCATTATTTAATATAATATTGATTGATATATATAAATTATACTGTCTTTCTCCTTTGTATTGTATTTTTAATATAGTTGATTTTAATACTTTTTATAATTATTAAAAAATCAAAGATTTCTTAATTTTATAAAAATAAAAAATTTTTATAATTATTAGAAAATCAAAGATTTTTTTATTATTGAATATGCATAAATTTTTAATTTTTTTTTTAATTTTTTTTAATATGAATTTTTCTTTTTGGTTTTATTTTTTTATTTTTGCTTCAATTTTCTTATTTTAGGTTAATTTTCCTTTTCTTTTTGAATAAAGGTTTTATACTTCTTTTTTTAATATTTTTACTTGTTGATAATAATTAATTTTTTTTTTAGGAGGTAGCTATTATTAATGATGTTTTAAGAGATTATGATCCTTTGTATGATTTTCTTTTTAGTAATTATATGGCAAGTAAAGGATGTGAAAAACAATTGGCTGGTTTGATTAATGCCATTTTAGTTGAAAATAATGAGGATAATGTTTTTAATTTAAAAATAATTGATAATAAGTTTTTATTAGGTAAAGTAGCTAATAATAAAAATTGTATTTTGGATTTAAGGTCTAAGTCTTTTGATGGTCGTGTTGTTAATATTGAGGTTCAAAGACAGGGTGAAAAATACTTTAGAAGGAGAAGTCATCTTTATATATCTCGTGAATTTTCTAATTCTGCTGAAAAAGGAGGCTTGGAAAGGTTAAAGTCGCATATATTGATTAATATTATTGATTTTGGATTTTGTAAAAATAATGTAATTAGTCGAAAATTTAATATGATAGATAAAACAGAGTTTAACTGTGAATACAGTGATTGTATAAAGATTATTAATGTTAATGTCTCTGCTTTTAGAAATCTGAAAGCGGTTGATTTTGATAATCCTTTGCACTGTTGGTTGTTATTTTTAGATAAAAAAAGCACAAGGGAGATGATAGAAATGGCTATGAGTAAAGATGAAAATATAAAGATAGCTCATGAAAAAGTTGAAGAATTATTAAAAGACGAAGCTTTTCTGCATGAATTAAATAAAAGAGAACAAGCTGATTTAAAATATGAAGGTGAAATGGCTTATAGAGAAGAAAAAGGAATAAAAAAAGGTATTAAAAAGGGTAAGAAAGAAGGTATTGAAGAGGGTATAAAAAAAGGTGAATTGAATATAGCTAAAAGAATGAAAAATTCCAATTTTTCTTTTGATGATATAGCTAAAATCACTGGTCTTTCTTTGGATGAAATTGAAAAACTATAATTTTTTAATATTATTTTTTAATAGTGAATGCTAGCTATTGAGGTGTTGTAAAATGGCTATGACTAAAGATGAAAAAATTAAATTATATGAAGAATTAATGGAAGATAAAGATTTTTTGCATGAAATGAATAAAAGAGAACAAGCTGATTTAAAATATAGGGGTGAATTGGCTTATGCTAAAGATAAAGGTATGAAAGAGGGTTTTGAACAAGGTAAATTGAATATAGCTAAAAATTTAAAAAGTCTTGATATATCTGTTGATGATATAGCTAAAATCACTTGTCTGTCTATTGATGAAATCAAAAAATTATAATTTTTCAATAATTTTTTTTAATTCTTATTTTTAGCTTTTTATTTTTTAATTCTTTTTAATATTCTTTTAAATTTTAATTTTTTCTTTTATTTTTAATATTTAAATATATCTTATTTGTAAAAATTAACCTAAATTCACTAATTATATAAAATTAAAAGGATGAATATGAGAATTATTTTCAATGATTTTTCTAAAAATTTGACTTTTGGTAATGACTTATATAAAAATAAAAAATTTTAAAAATTATAAAGAATTTATAAATAGAAGTTAGATTTATAAATAAAAATATGGGTATGAATAAAATTAGAGTTATAAGTATTGAATCAGATGAATATTAAAAAGATTATACAATGGTGATAAATTGAATTTTATAATACAAGCTAAAGGACATAAGAATGTTACTTCAAAACATAAATCTACATTTGAAATTACTAAGGATAAAAGCCTTTCGATGAATGGAGATTGTATAATTGGTGTGGATATGGATAAGACTATGGATGATTTTCCAGAAGAACTTAAAGAAAAAATAGCAAATGAAAATACTAAAATTAAAGTTAAACTATCTACTGATAATTCAACTGATGAAATTAATGGTTTTGGACATCCAAAACTTACATTAAATCATCCAACAGATATTGTATCTAGGAAGAGTAATTATGTATGTTCTAGAACCCTCATGATAAAATCTGATAAAGCTTCATCTGATTTAAATAAAAACTTAATTAATGATTTAAAAGAGGGGAAATCTCTTAAATTTGAGATCATTATTTAAATTATGTTTTAATATGAGTATCTTTTTATATATTGAGTTTTTTGATATTATTTTTTTATTGTTTGTACTTTATTTATTCATTTTTGTTTTTATGTACCTCAATACTTTATATTCATTTCAATATAATTCAATAAAGATAATAGTATTATACAAAATATTATTATACAAAATATTTTTAAAATTAAGTTGATATTTTAATCAAATATAAAATTAGTAGATTATATTTTAAATTAAATATCACAGGTTTCTGAATTTAAGCTTAATGCTCCTTTTATACTATCTACAATACAATTTGCATTCCAACCAACTAATGAAATAGCTACAGATTCTAGATTTTCTGGAACTTCTTCAACACCATATGGTCTAACTAGTACAATTGGTTTTTCATACTTTTTACTAGCATCAATAAGAGCATCTATTTTTTCCTTATTATTTTCATATAGCCCTGATAAAATAATGACAACATCAATTTTACTAAAAAATTTTTCAGTTAGGTGAGAGTAAGATCCAGGAACCGATTCTTTCCATAAAAATTCAACTTTAGAATATAATTTCTCTACAAATTTAGGATATTCTTGATTTTCATCAATTCCATTACTTATAAGGAGATTATAAATTTTATCATCTATATCTTCTTCAAACATTTTAAAACCTCTGTTATATTAGTTTTATTATAATTTATTATATTTTATTATATTTTATTTATTTTTTTCTTTTGACCAATTATTATTTATAATATAAACTTTAAATATATAAGCATTACATGATTTTATTAATTATTTAATATATTACTAATATTTTTATTATTCATAGTATTTATATTGAAATATTCTATTAGATTAGTTATTTTAATTAATTATTAAATTAAAATATTAGAAATTAAATTAAAATATTTTTTAGATATTAAATTAGATTGTTTATTGGATTAATTATTAATAAAATATTCTAAGTATTTTATTATTAGATAATTTATTGGTTTATTAGATAATTTATTAATTATTTTAAGATTTACTAGAATATTTCAATATAAATATTATTATTAATAAAAATTTTTAATAATCGCAATTTTGATAAAATGAGAGCTGCAGTTGTTGGATTAGGGGTTGAAGGAAAAAAAGCTACTAAATCTTTATTGGATAATAATTGGCATGTATATGCTACTGATTTAAAAACTGATATAGATTTAGGTGATTTAGAAGATTTAAAATTACTCTCTGATAATACTTTTTTTATAAGTGAGAAAGCAATTACTCTTTCTAGTGAAAATCTAATTATTGATCTTGGATATAATGATATGGATACTATTGCTAGTTGTGATGCTGTGATGCTAAGTCCAAGCTTGTGGAAAACAGAATTAGCTAGAAATGTAGTATCTTCTGGAAATCATATCAGTGATTTTTTAACAAGACATAAATCTATTAAAACTATTGGAATAACTGGAACAAATGGTAAAACCACTACTGTATATATGCTTAAAGAGATTCTTGAAAATTCTGGTAAAAAGGTTCTTGTTGGTGGAAATGCAGGTGGAGGTTTTAATGGCTATTGTGATGTTATTTTAGAAGCTGAAAATGAAGATTATGATATAATTTTAATTGAAGTTTGTGATATGACTTTAAAATATTGTAATTATTGTTTTGATTTTGATTTAGTAGGTTTAACTAATATTGGTAATGACCATATGGATATTCATAGATCGATTGAAAATTATAAAAACAAGATTTTAGACTTCTCTAAAAACAAAACAATATTTTTAGACAAAGATTTAAAATATTTTTCTGAATTTGAAGAGGAAATTTCTGATTTATCTAATTTATTATCTTATGATGAATATTTGGGTGATTTAAAAGTTTTTGGAAAGTTTAATCGTCTTAATGCTGGTTTAGCTGCTTCAATTGCAACCTATCTTGGAGTTGATGATGAGGTTATTTTTAATACTTTGAATAATTTTAAAGCTATTGAAGGTAGATTAAAAATTTTCAAATTGAATGATTCAGAAATATTTATTGGCAAAACTGACAATTCTGATGCTGTTAAATCTTTATTAGATGAAAAATATTTCTATGCTGCTTTTGTTGGAACTCCTAGAATCAATGAAGAGCATCGTTTTGATATATTGAATACTGTAGTTTATTCAAGTCCAGAGGTAATTGTACTTTTCCCTGGTTTAGATGATACTGTTGATCATGGTTTATATAGATTAAAGTCTATTGGCTTTGATGGGAGAATTGAAGTAGCTAATAATCTTGATGAGATTATTGGATTTATAGCTGAATATTCTCATGAAGATGCAATCTTTATTGGTGGAAATGGCCAAGAAAAAATAATTGAAATTCAAGAAAGATTAAAAGCACTATCTGATATTTGTGATTAAAAGATAAACTTTATTTTATACTGCTTAAATTCTTATTTTTATATTTTTTTGTTTATTTTTACAGTATTATAATATTTAAATAACTCAAATAATCTGAATAGTCTAAATAATTAAATAGTTCAAATAGTTTAAATACTCTAAATAATTAAGTAATTTAAATAATATAATTAATTTAAATATTTTAAATACTAATTTTATTGCAATATTGGTTTAATAGTAATAATTATATACTTTAATTTACAAATATAAAGCTTAACTATATGTTTATATTAAAATTTATCTTATAATTTTTTTATTTATTTATATTAAATCTAATTGGGGAATGTTGTGTTTTTTGGAAAAAATATTCTTGTTGTTGGTGCAGGGAATGCAGGAAGACCAGTAGCTAATCTTTTCAATTATTTAGAAAAGAATATTATTGTTACTGACTCTAATTCATTTGACAACCTTCCTAAAAAAGCACAAAAAAAGATAGAATTACTTGAAAATAGAGGTATTACTTTTGAATTAGGAGATCATAATGATGATCTTTTAGATTTTCCTGATGCTGTTTATATATCTCCCAATATTCCAAGAACTACTGATTTTGTAAAAAAGATTTATGAACTTTCTTCTAAAGAAAAGTTTGATATTATTGAAAATAAAGATGTTGGAAAGATTTTAAATTCCTTGATAGCTATACCTATGATTGGGATAGCTGGAACTGATGGTAAGACTACTACAACCAATATGATTAATTTTGCTTTGAAAGATAAGTTTAATACTCTTATTTTTTCATCTCTTCAGGATTCTTTAGTTATTGAAGGGTTAGTTGAAATGGTAGTTAATTCTCAATGTGAAAATAAGGATTTAGCTATTTTTGAACTTCCTCATGGAACTATTAGGATGGCTGATGGTCTTGAACTTGATTTTTGTGTTATTACTAATTTAACACCAGATCATATGGATGAATTTGAAAATTATGAGGATTATATTACTAGGAATATAGCTATTGAAAAACTTCTTAAAAAGAATGGTTTGGTTCTTGCTAATGGTGATGATCCAATTATCAGTAGTAGGTTAGATACATTTAATCATGATTATATTGTTTATGGTCTTCAAAATCCTCAATCTGTAGAGTTTGAGGATAATACTTATTATAATGATAATGTTGGTTATGATATAGTAGCTACTAATATTAAGCTTAATGGTTTAGATGGGTCAAGCTATAAGATTAAGTCTGGAGATATTTTAACTTTAGTTTGTAATAATTGTGGTAAAATTAATTATGATTTGAATAATTTTAATTTGGATGATTTTGATTCAGATAGTTTTGATTTAAATGATTCTGATTCAGATGATTTTGATTCAGATAGTTTTGATTTAGGGATTTGTAAGTGTGATAATTATTCTAGAAAAGTAATACCTTCTTTTGAAAGAGAGGTTAATATTAAAATTCCTGGTTTGATTAATGTTGAAAATTCCCTTGCTACAATTTTAAGTTCTTTAATCATGGGTATTGATTTAGATGATGCTATAAATCGTATGTCTTCGTTTAATGGTGTTAAAGGAAGATTTGAGAAGATTGATAAGTTAAATGGTGTAAATATTTTTATGGATGCTGCTCATAATCCTGAAAGTATGGAAAAATTATTTTCTGGCTTTGAAATCTCTGGAAAACTTATATTAAGCTTGGATAATCCTGATACTTTAACTTCAAGAGATAAGTATAAAATTGGAGAAGTACTTGGAAATGTAGTTGATGTTTTGATTGTTTCTTCTAAAAATGAAACTACTGAGTTTGTTGATAATAATGCTGCTTTTGAAGTTTTAAATGGAGCTTTTAATGTTTGTAGTGATATTGAAACTTATGTAACTAATAATGTTAGTGAATCTATTTTTAATGCATTGTCAATAGCTGATACTAATGATACAATTATTCATATTGGCCCTGGTGTTGTTAATGCTTATGATAATGTTAAAAATGATATTGAAGATGCTATAAGCTTTTATAAAGCTATTTCTGGAAAGGTCGTTGTTATTGGTGGCTGTGGAACTGTTGGTAGTTTAATCGGAAGAGTTTTAGCTGCAAATGGCATTGATGTAACAGTTTCTGATTCTGCAAATGAAACTCATTTAAAATCAATTTTTGAAGCTGAAGGTATTGATTTAGAGTTAGGTAGTAAAATTAGTAATGAACTTTTATATAATGCCTCTTCTATCTTTTTAGCTCCTAGTTTAATGGATAATGAAAAATTTATCAATGATTTAAGAAATGATTTAAATAATATGGGTTTTGAAAATATTCCTGTTTTTGGTATTGATGAAATATTTAAGTTTTTTAGATCTGATAAATTAGTTTTTGGTGTGACTGGTACTAATGGTAAAACTACTACAACGGAAATTCTTAAAAACATTTTTAAAACTGCTGGATTAAATGTTCCAGAACATTATCTTAATATTCAAGGAAATACTGAATTTATTCCTTCTTTACAATCCAAACTTGAGGGTGATGTAGCTGTTATTGAAATAGGTACTTTTGGTAATGCTGGTGAGATAGAAACAATATCTAAAAATGCAGAAGTTGATACTGGAATTATCACTAATATTACTCAAGATCATTTATCTAATGGAAGTTTTAATGATTATGTTAATTGTAAAAAGGAAATAGTTGATTTAGCTGATAATTTAATATTATGTGCTGATGATCCAATTGTTGCTTATCTTGGAAACTTAAAAGATAATGAAGATTTATTATTTTTTGGAATTAATTATTATGGAGACATTTTTAAAGATATTGATGTTTTTAAAGAATCTAGAATATGTCCAGTTTGTGGTAAAGAATTAATCTATGATATTCATTATTTAGGTCATTTAGGTAATTATCACTGTGATTGTGGTTTTAAAAATCCAGAGATAGATATTGAGGCTAGAGATATAATTTTTGATAAAGAGGATTCATCTATAAAATTTACTTTAAAGATTTATGAACAAACTGCTGATATAACTTTGAAAAATGGTTCTATAGCTAATGTTTATAATTCATTAGCTGCTGCTACTGGAGCTTGGCTTTCAGGAATTGATATTAATGATATTGCCGATGGAATTAATTCATTTATAGGAGTTAATGGTAGGTTAGAAATTATTAATGATAATCCTAAGATAATTCTTGATTATGCTCATAATCCTGCAGGTGTTAAGTCTGTTATTCAGACAGTTTCTAATCTTATTCAAAATGATAAAAAATTAGCTAATGGAAGATTTATTATAGTTAATACTATTTCTTCAGAAAGTGGTGATGAAGGGGACTTAGAAATAGCAAAACTTTTATCTAAAGCAGATATTATCATTCCAGCTTCTTATTCAGCATTTAAGTCTTCAAAATTTATAAATGATTTTGCAAATGAAAGATGTGAAATAATTTATACTGAGTCTAGCAAAAATTCTACAAAAGTTGGAACTTTAGGAGCAAGCTTTGAACAAGTGAAAGAAGGACTGATTATTGCTTTAAATATTATTAATAACTCAAAACAGAATATTAACAAAATTATCAAAGATAAAAACATTATTAAAGATAAAAACAATAGCAATGATAAAAATATTATCAATGATAAACACAATATCAAAGATAAAAACAATAGCAATGATAAAAATATTATCAAAAATAAAAGCATTAATAATGATAAAAACAGTATTAATGATAAAAATAGTAGTAATGATATTATTCTTATTATAGGGGAAGGTGGGCTTAAATATTCCCAAATAATTTTAAGTGAGGTAAATGGTAATAAGGGAGGAAATTTAGAGATATAGAGGTTTTTTATAAATTATATATTTTTTTATAAATTATATAATTTTTATAGGTTTTGGGGATATGATAAATTGAAGGGCAAAATGCGCTGGTCAGTTAAAGTTATTGTTGGATTACTAGTTGTAATATTTTTACTATTACCTTTTTCTTTTATGGGAGAACACGAGTTTTCAGGTAATGTAACCAAAGTATCAAAATATCCTTTGGGTAAAACAGTTTTTGCAGGAGAATCTGTTGTAGATGAGTCAAAAATTGACAAATATCCTATTGTTACAAACATTAATTATTTATTCAATAGATTGAAAGTTTTTGATTTTAGTAGTGTGTTTATATCTATTTCAACAGGGGTTGTTCCTTTACCAGTTTATGAATTTTCAAGTTTGGGAATTTCAGATTCTGGAGCTGCCACAGGGTTTTCTGGTCCTGGTATTTTAACTGAGGAAAATAATAAATTAATTGTTAAACCTCCTGATAATTTCGTCTGGGGATATAAAACTCCTTATACTATTGCAGTTAAAACTGAGGAGGGTATAAACATTGTTGAAGAAAACAAAACAGTGAAATTTGTTGGAAAAGATGATATTAGTAATAATACAATTCCTCATAAATATGTTTCAGGTGAAGTTGTTGAAAGTTGGTTTAATCAATCTAATGTTGGCGATAATTTAACTTTAGATTATTGCTTATCTGGTTTTTCTGATAATAGGACTTTAATCAAGCCTGATGAAATAAAAGAATTTTTTGGAGAAAGTGTATTAAATTATACTTATTATTATCCTTCTTCCTCACCAATCATGGTTTATAAGGCAAACTACACTGAATTTAATGTAACTGATGCTTATACTTACCTAGGATCATATCCTCAATATAATGATGCTAACCGTGCATATAATGCTAAACAATTTGCTAAAGCATGGAATGGAACAATTATTCCTCCTAATTCAACATCATCAGGAATTGATATTGTTGATTTTGCTGTGTCTTCTGATCCTAAAGCTCCTGGAGGGGGTGCATCTCATGGAGTATGTCCTCCTGCTAGAACTTTAAGATCTATTGCACTAGCTATGGGACTTTCTTTACCTAATGGGATGAATGGGGATCATGATGCAGTAAACTTTGGTGTCAACCCAGGTTCAGGTATTAAGGTAACAAATTCTTTAGATTATCCTATTAAAATTATTATGTGGACTGAGGGTGAGGGCACTGGTATGATTATTCATGCAAAAATGATCGAAATGGTTCCAAATGGTGTTGATATTAATAATACCAACTCTTCAGTAAGTAATGATTCTAATACATAATATAAATTCTAATATAAATTATAATTAGTATTTTATAAAATTTATAAAATTTATATTATTTATATTATTTATAAAATTTATTATTTATATGAATTATGTTATCTATTTATATGAAATGTATTATTTATAGTGAAAATAAGATTAAATCAATAAAATGTTTATGTTATTGTGATTTATGTTATTGTGTGAGATAAATGTTAATTTCTAGTGTTATAACTGCAGCAGGACGAAATTTTCGTATGGAAAATAGTCAAATTAAAGAAGGAAGTCCTGTTAAAAATAAATTATTACTTCCATTTCCAAGTGAAAATAGTATTAATACAGTTATTGAAACAACTATCAATAATGTATTATCCTCTGATGTTGATGAGTGTATTGTTGTTTTAGGTCATTTTGCAGCTAATATAAAAAAAGTTTTAGCTAATATTGATGATAGAGTTAAAATTATCGAAAATGAAAATATTAATGTAGATCTTTCTACTTCATTATTAAATGGGTTGAAAAATTGTAAAAATAAATATGTTTTGTGTTCAGCTGGAGATCAACCAACCATTAGTTCCAAAACTTATAAAAATATTATCAATTCTCTTTTTAATTTGAAAACCCCTGAAAAGTCTATTTCTATTCTTAGGAGAAAAGATTCAGGTTTATTAAAAAGTCCAGAAGGTTTAGGAATGCCATTTATAGCTAATAAAGATATTTTAATTAAGTATCTTAGTAATGAGGATAGTAATTTAAATCCAATTCTTAGAAAGATTTTTAAAGATCAATTTCCATTTTATGGGGTAGAAGAAGATAATTCTATGGAATTGATTAATATTAATAATTATAAAGATTATAAGTTTGTTTTAAATAATTTTTAATAATATTTATATTATTAATTTATTTTTTGGCTTTGTAGAAATCCTTATTTTTTACACTTGAAATTTTTACTTTTGTGAAATTAAATTGTTAAAATAATTCTTTAATTTCAAAATAAAGGATTTTTAATCATAATCTTTTTTATAATTATATTGATATTAAAAGGATTTCTACAAAGCCTATTTTTTTATTTTTATATTTCTTATTTTTATTTTATTTTTTTTTAATTATTTTTAATATTCCTTTAATTTTAATTTAAAGCTGGGGGGGATAGCTATTGTTTTTTTCTTTTTGCTGTGTTTATTCGTTCATATGGGTTCTTATTGTCTTGTTTATTATTTTTTAGTTTTTAATTTTTTTATTCTTTTAATGACGTTTGTTTTGTTTTTTGTTTTTGGGTAGGAAGTTTTTTATAGTAGTTTTTTTATATTATATTATTGTAGCGTAGTGAGTGTTCTCATTGTGCTATGTATTTTTTATATTACTGATTGATTGGATCAGGAGGTGAAAAAACGAAAATGTTTACAATAAATAGATTTTTTAAGCCAATTATTTTTGTTGGGTGTGTTTTATTTATTTTTTTAGCTTTATCTAGTGTTAGTGCAGCTAATCATGATTTTACTACAGTTAATACTACTGAACAGTTCCAAAGTGTTATTAATAATGATAATGATAATGATTTGGTGATTAGTTTTGATGATGGTGAGTATGTTGATTGGGGTCAGCTTAATATTAGTCGTAATGCTACTATTGTTGGTAAAAATCGTGGTGGTGCTAAATTCACAACATCTAGTGTTGATACTTTGTTTAATATTAATGCTACTAATGTAAAGATTATTAATTTAACTATTAGTGGTTATGCTACAGCTATAAAATCTAATTGTAGTGATTTGACTGTTAGTGATAATAATATTACTACTTCTGGTGTTAGTATTAATTTAAGTAGTAGTGGTAGTGCTAATCCTATAACAGGTGTTGTTATTAAGGATAATATTATTAAATCCAGTATATCTGCTGATTATCGTGGTGCTGTTTTTTTATTCGGTAAATCTGCTGATAGGACTGTTTTTGATGTTTTATTTAGTGGTAATAATATAACTGGTGTTTCTTCTGGTGTATATTTAGGTGATGGTAGTTATAATAGTCCTGTTTCGTCTGCTAATTTGGTTTTTGAAAACAACAACATCACAGGAACATCACGTGGTGTTTATCTGTCTGCATCCAGCAGCAACAACACCAATATAACCTTCGCCAACAACAACATCACAGGAACATACTATGGTGTTTATCTGGAGCCATACAGCAGCAACAACACCAATATAACCTCGCCAACAACAACATCACAGGAACATACTACGATGGTGTTTATCTGTCTGCATCCAGCAGCAACAACACCAATATAACCTTCGCCAACAACAACATCACAGGAACAGACTATGGTGTTTATCTGTATGCATACAGCAGCAACAACACCAATATAACCTTCGCCAACAACAATATTACTGGTGTTAGTCGTTGTGTTTATGTTTATTTGTCTAATGGTAATATTAAGGGTGTTAATTTCTTGAATAATACTATTAATGCTAATAATGGTGATGGTTTTTATTTCTATACTAGGATTGGTGTTACTAATGTGACTGATTTTATTATTCGTGGTAATACTATTTTTGCTACTAATGCTGGTTTGAATTTTACTGGCTTAAGTGTTGGTTCATTGGTTAATGTTACTGTTGAGTATAATCGTATATTGGCAAGTTTTGGTGTTAATATTACTGGTCATAATGATAATAGTATTTTTGATCGTAATTGGTGGGGTGTTAATGATATTACTGGTATGATTTTGGGTGTTGATACTCTTAATCATTTTATTTTGAATATTACTAATACTTCTAGTTTGGATGGTGTTCATTTTGGTGATAATGTTAGTTTTATGTTGTTAGTTTTGAATACTACGCTTAGTAATGATGGTGTTGAATTTTTACCTGATTTTGTTGTTAATGGAACCTTCAATGGTGATAAGTTTAATAGTAGTCGTGTTGATGGTTTTGTTTATAATGCAACAGCTACAGTTGGTGTTCAAACTTTAGCTGCTACTTTAGATAATGTAGATGATACTGTAGCTTTTAATTCCCTCCAATTAACTACTAATTCTAGTATAATTGTTAGTAATGATTCAGTGAGTATTGGCAATAATGTTACTATTTCTGGTCAGTTAGCTAATTATACTGGTATAACTGGTGTTAATGTTACTGTTGATGGTAATCTTTACACAGATGTTTCTGTTAATGGTACTGGTGGTTGGAGTCTTAATTACACAACTAATCTCACAGGAAACATAATTATTACTGTTAGTTATGTTGGTAATGAGAATTATACTGCTTTTATTAATGCAAGTAGTTTTACTGTGATTTTGAATGATACTAATTCTAGTATTGTTGTTAATCCTGAAACTGTAAATATTGGCAACAATGTTACTATTTCTGGTGAGCTTGAGGGTTATGTTGGCAATGGCTCTGATTCTTTGACTGTTAGTGTTGATGGTAATGTTTATAATAATGTTACTATTAATTCTACTGGTGGTTGGAGTCTTAATTACACAACTAACCGCACAGGAAACATAACTATTACTGTTAATTATGCTGGTAATGAGAATTATACTAGTTTTACTAATGCAAGTAGTTTTACTGTGATTTTGAATGATACTAATTCTAGTATTGTTGT